>JBFKMY010000410.1:0-2190 GCA_041629615.1 Thermodesulfovibrionia bacterium
ACAGGGGATGCGTATATATCGGAAATGCCGAGGGCATGCAGGTAAGGAACAATTGCCTCTGCATGGCCAAACCCGAAATTCGTATTAAACTGTATTCTGTATGTTGCTAAAGGAATTTTCACGTGTTTTATTATTATTTAGCCTGATCCATACATTACTGCTGTTTGACGAATAATTTCCTCCTGCCTTTATTGGTGAATGAATACTAAAGGGTCAGGTCTGTCCCCCTCTCCCTCAGGATAATATCGGGAATACATCTCATTGAAACGGCAAGTGGATAGCAGAGATGGGTTTTTGATCATCTATAAGCCGTTTAATAAGTATAAACGATATGATAGCTTTTCCCACTCGTTACATGGTAAAACGAACGTTCACCGTGGATACCATAACGGTCGTCCCAGGTTCACATCTCTCTCCTTTGTCATGCCGGTTGAAAGCAGAATAAAATGATTTTTAAGAAACTATCATTTTTCCGCTTAAAAAGCATACTGTAATGCAAGTATCCAGTACCAGTCGTTACTCTTTACATTTACAGGAGGATTACCATCATGCTCCAGGATGTTCGCAAGCCTCAATGACCATCCGGAAGCCAGAGGCGAGGTTATTGCCGCTTCATTGCGAAGCTTGTAGTCTTTACCGTCTTCAAGGCTCGGGTAGATGACGAGCTGGTCGGTAAAAACAACTTCATCCCCGAGTGCATACCGGAAATCAGCTGCCAGGCGTGCCGCAATCCAATCTTTGTCCACACCCTCTTTTGCATTCTCTGAAAAGTACGCTACCCCGGCCTCCAAGAGGAGAGATTTCACTGCATCGTCCCACAACTGGTACCCCACGCCGGGACCTACCACGGTCCGGAGCTTTAAATCCTTGATCTTGTCTTTCAGCAATTCAATGCCAATGTATCCATAAAAGGACCGTGTAAAGAAATAATCGTATTTCGCCATACCGTAGAAGCTTCGGGCAGTTACATCGGCCTCTTCTTCGACATAATTATAGAGAAATCGCACAGTCATGCGGTCCTGTTCCGCTCTCCGTACCGCATCGGTGCCGAAGGTAATATTCATGCGGTCACTGTTTCCCGTCTGTATGCCGGCCCCGGCATGGATACTTCCGCTCCACTGTGACGGCACGACCGGAGGAGAGTTGATTGCCATGACCTGGTTCCATCCGGATACCAGCTTACCTCTGCCATCAGTTGCCTCAATGACGACGTTTCCCTTTTCATCACTTTTCAATTTGCCCCTGAGGACTTCTCCGCCCATAAGTGTTGTCACTACAGGAGTGTCAGTCTGGATGCTTTTTATCCTGGACATAAGGACATTGACCGGCTCAGAGTATCCGGTTTCAATCGTAAGGGTCCCCTTCTCCAGTTTCGTCACCGTCCCTGTCAGATGGTCACCGTTTTCAAGTACAATCTTATCTGCCATCGCCATTCCACAAAAAACACTCACCATGAAAAAAACCATTACGATTACTTTTACAGCTTCCCTGTACCGTCTTCTCATATACATCCTCCTATATAATATTAATATAATTCATCCTGCGCTCTTTGCGATATCCACCGGGTATATTAGTGGTTTTGACTGAAAAAGTCCATACCTATTGATACCCGCAATACGCAATGACAAGAATAATCTTTTACTTATCATAAATTATTTCACTTGTCAACTCATCCGCTCAATCTGCTGCCAGTCATTATGGTGCTGCAGCAGCATCAGAGACCATCGCGAGACTCACACCATGACATTATTATTCATTCTTGATTAATAATCATTATCATTTTTAATTACCGATCATTGACAAGCATTGTAAGGGTTGGATAGTATTTTGATATATTTGCAAAGATGCGGGAGACGAAAGCAGGAGATGAAATACGGAGAAAAGAAAATTTCAAAGAACCGTCTCGAAAAGTGGCCTAATCCATGTCCAGACAGGGATTATACAATTGCCATAGATTTTTCGGAGTTTACCTGTCTGTGTCCCCGTTCAGGGTATCCTGATTTTGCAACAATCAGGATCAACTATATTCCGGACAAATATATCGTAGAACTCAAGTCCCTTAAACTTTTTCTTAACAGATTCCGGGACCTGAATATTTCCCACGAGGCTGCGACGAACCAGATATATGACGCCATAAAAAAAACGCTTAAACCAAGACATCTTGAAGTTATCGGGGATTTTAATCCGAGA
>JBFKMY010000411.1:0-2149 GCA_041629615.1 Thermodesulfovibrionia bacterium
AGCTCAGAAATCGCATCGATCATGCCCGATCCGCAAATGCCGGAAGGACGGGTACTGCCGATTATTTCCAGCGAAGCTTCATATGTAGAAGGATTTATCACGACCGTCTCTATGGCCCCTTCTGTTGCCCTCATCCCATACCTGATGCCACTGCCTTCAAAACATGGCCCCATCGAGCATGCCGCTGTTATAAGCCATTCATTATTCCCGATAACCACCTCACCGTTTGTTCCGATATCCATAAATAAGGATATCTCAGGCCGGGTATGCATGCGTGAAGCCAATACCCCTGCCACAATGTCTCCTCCGACGTAACTGCCGACACACGGAAAAGTGTATACCGGGGCCTGCGGATTAATTTTGATCTGCGCAGATCCAGCCTTCCATGCGGGAAACGAATTAAGCGTTGGGATATAGGGTTCTTCCCTTATAAACGCGGGGTCAAGGCCCCAGAAAAGCTGGGTCATGGTCGTATTCCCGGCAATAACACAGGTATCGACATCCTCCATCCGAATATTATATTTTTCCATTATCGGTATAAGGAGATCATTCATGTCATTCATCACAGCCTGACGGAGCTCATGTAATCCTCCACCCTCAGTAGCATGAACAATTCTGGTAATAACATCGTCTCCATAACGCATTTGAGAGTTGTATGTCATTCCGACATCAACAAGGGCGCCATCTTCATAATTCACCAGATAGAGAACAACCGTTGTTGTTCCGATATCAATTGCAATTCCGTATTTATGCCTCTCTTTTTCAGATGACAGGAAAATTGCCTCGAAATTTTCTGTATACGCAAGACTCACCTTCCATCCGGCTCTTCTCAGGGCATGAGACATTCCGGAAACAAACCCGTGCGAGTATCTCATAGCGTGGATTCCCTGTCTTTCCAGGGCTTTTGTGAGCCGTTCAAGATCACTGACATTATCCTCTACTGTCGGAGGAGCAAGATCAAGGTGAATGCGCCGTACTGCCGGGGAAAGCTGTTTTTCAGCGGACATAATATAATCCAGAAGGTCTTTGGATTTTGAAACAGCTATTTTATCACCTATGACGATTCTGGATGTGTCCGGAACTTCGATAAGAACATCCTCTAGTGGAAACGCCTGGCATGCGAGGACATACTGTTCGGCTATATCCTTTTTTCTCAGCTTGCCTCGCGATTGAATGCGGCTGTTGCCTTCGATCAGTCTTACACGGCATTTTCCGCAGACCCCTTTTCCGCCACATGAAGCAACAAGATATATTCCGTTTTCCTTCAGGGTCTCAAGAATATTTGTTTCCTTTGAAACTGCAAAGGTCTTTCCGCTCGTCAGTTTTATTTCCATGAATGTACATTGTATGTTCTAAGATAACGTAAAATCAAGAAACGCCTTATACCGCGTCCTTATATAATGACAATAATCCTTCACCTGCATGTCTCACCCATATCCTTCCGCAGGTTCATGAATAGACCTCTGCTTGAAATACACATTGAAATCTTCAATAAATTTCATTAAGATGATTATGGCATGATAACTGTTTTGCCAGTGCAATCCAGGTGTCAGCTATATGAAATATAATGCTCGAGCACAAAAAAAAGAAAATACTGCTTGCAGATGACAGCTCTTCAGCTTTAATGTACCTTTCATTAGTCCTGAAAAGAATGGGATTTCATGTTATTGCTATGAAAAACGGTTCAGATATATTCAAGCATCTCGTTGCGGTAGTGCCGGATCTTATTTTGTTGGATGTTAAGACGGCTGATATGGACGGGACCACTGTCCTGCGTCACCTGAAGAGTAGCGATCAAACCGCCTCAGTTCCTGTGGTAATGACATCTAACGGAACTGATGAACAATTAATAAAGGAATGTGAATCTCTTGGAAGCGCCGGGTATCTGATAAAACCGATTCAGGTTAGTAATCTCTATCAGGCGATAGAGAACTGTATCACCTTTTCATCGGAAAGAAAAAACAGACGACATATGCGCGTCCCGTTCAACAAGAAAATACGTGTTGAATTCATTGGGATTTCGCATGAATCCGAGGTCCCTGATATTCCAGTTATCAGAGATAACGCTCCTTGAAATATTAAATTGGAAGTTCCCCGATACTTTTCCGCCACTCACCCTGTACCTGAAACCGGAAGTGCCTTTCATTTG
>JBFKMY010000412.1:0-2144 GCA_041629615.1 Thermodesulfovibrionia bacterium
GAATTTCCACCAGTTACCATTATGTAATAGAATAGTTCTTATTTTTATGCCACTAACATATTCCATAAGTTTAAAGTATAGAAAAAATAAAAAATTTGGGAAGTATGAAATTTTCGCCGAAGGCCTAACTTGAGATTTCTTTCAGTGCAGGCCGGTAAAACTTTAAAGCGTATTCTTTCACCATCCGGCGCGCGCTGAAAGACGCCCCGGCGCTTTTGATAGATTCCTTCATTACTCTGACCCACTCTTGAGGGACTCCGTCCTGATCCTGATTGTAATAGAGAGGAACAACATCATTTTCCAGAAGCCGATAAATTGATTCAGCATCTCCGGTATCTGATCCGCTTTCCTCAAAGGCCCAGCCGTTTTTGCCGTTGTAACCCTCCAGCCACCATCCGTCGAGTATGCTGAGTTGTGGAACACCATTGAGAGACGCCTTCATTCCGCTTGTCCCTGAAGCTTCCATAGGCGGTACGGGATTATTAAGCCATACATCAACGCCGTGCACAAGATATTGCGCAAGCTGTTCATCATAGTTTTCAATAAAGGCAATATGGCCTCCCATGGCAGGATCGCAAACCTTATGAAAAACTTTCTGAAGTACTCTTTTACCCTCGTCATCAGCGGGATGTGCCTTCCCCGCGAAGATTATCTGCACCGGCCTCCACCTGTTATTGAGCAGCCGTTTCAGGCGTTCCAGATCTGAAAAGATCAGGAATGCCCTCTTATAGGTTGCAAAACGGCGGGCGAACCCGATGGTTAAGGCGAGAGGATCCAGAAGCGTGCCTCCCGAAATCACTTTAAGCGGGTCAGCCCTTTCTTCCACCCACTTTCTGCGCGCAAGTTCCCTCACCGCATTTACCAGTTTTGTCTTCATCCACATATAAACCTGCCATAGATCGCGGTTCGGGATATCATCAACAGCCCTCCACAGGTCGGGACTATCGTGATGCTGTTTCCAGTCCGGGCCGAGATGCCTGTCAAAAAGGAGTTCCATCTTCGGCTCTAGCCAGGTAGGAACATGTACGCCGTTGGTTATGGAATCAATGGGTACATCATCTACTTTTTTATCGGGCCACAGTGGCTGCCACATTTTGCGGGAAACCTCTCCATGTTTTTTACTGACACCGTTATGATATGCCGTCAGATTCAAGGCAAGCACTGCCATATTGAAACCGGCTGAAGGATTTTGAGGGTGTATGCCCAGACGGAAAAAAGAGTCACGGCCAACTCCGAAAAAGGAATAGTAGCTGCTGAAATACTTGTCCATGAGATGGAACGGGAAGACGTCAATTCCTGCGGGAACCGGTGTATGGGTTGTAAAAATTGATGTTTTTCGGGTGTTTTGGACAGCATCATCATAGCTCATGCCTTTGGTCATCCGGGTTCTTATTCTCTCAAGCAGCGCAAATGAGGTGTGTCCTTCATTAAGATGCAAGAGATAATCATCTATTCCAACTGTCCGCAGGACCTCGCTGCCGCCAATTCCGAGAACAAGTTCCTGCAGCAGCCTGTGCTCGATATCGCCAACATACAGTTGTGATGAAATTGTCCTGTGCCAGGGGGCATTTATTTCAATATCGGTATCCATGAGATAGAGGGTGACCCGTCCGACATCGACTTTCCAGAGAGCAACATGAATCGGGGGATCAGTGAATGGAATTTTAACTATACGCTGTTCTCCCTGATTATCCAGGACTCTCGCAATAGGGGTTGCATCTCTGTCCAGGGTTTCATTGACGCTTTCCTGCCAGCCGTCAATACGGATTCTCTGCCGGAAATAACCTTCGGGGTACATGAATCCGATTGCAACCAGCGGAATGCCGAGATCGCTGCACTCCTTGACATGGTCTCCGGCCAGAAAACCAAGCCCTCCGGCATAAAAGGGAAGGGAGTGATGCAGGCCGTACTCCGCAGAAAAATACGCAACTGGCAGGCATACTGATCCGATAATGTTCTCAGTGAACCAGCAATTGTGTATTCCCATGTAACGGTTGAATTCAGTCATGGTTTTATCATATTGATTTAAATAAGGGGAATTATTCGCAGCTGATTCCATAATCTCAGCTGGGATTTCCTTGAGCATCCTGACAGGATTGTGGATGCACTCTTTCCATGCCTGCCTGTCCAGCGATTTAAAAAGC
>JBFKMY010000413.1:0-2131 GCA_041629615.1 Thermodesulfovibrionia bacterium
GTTGACCCACAGGACAATGGAAACGTCCGTGCCGGGCATTTTTGCCGCAGGAGATGTAACCTGCGGCGAAGTGCGGCAGGTCGTTGTTGCCTCGGCATTCGGATGCATTGCCGCGCTCTCTGCGGAAAAATTTATTCACCAGAGAAACCGCACGAAATTTGACTGGGCTAAAGGGTAAGGCCCTGATCCAGGGGGCAAGATACGGGACAGCGCTGCAGGGTTACACTTTGGTAATTGATACTGCCCTGCTCCCAATAAGAGGGAGCATCAGGTCAACATGAAAATGGACGAGATGTTTCGGCCCTTTTGCCCTGTCCTCTTCGGGAGTGAGACTGCCTCTGGTCATCTCCGGGATGAGCGGGGAATCATCTTCTTCTTTGATTTTTTTCAGAATGAGCCTGATCCCTTCATAGCCGGGCCCGCTTTCGATAAAGAGAAAGGATGCATAGGGGTTTGACCGGATATTTTTATGGGTGAGCCGCTCCCTCATTAAAAAAGCAACAGACCCGTCATCAAACACATGGGGGCGGGAATATATCGCTGCATTCACCCTCCCTTCGCTGTCTGCAGTAGACAGAACTCCTGTACCGCGGTGGCTCATAAAATATTCTTTCAAATTCATACGTGCTCTCCTTATTACTATCCATTGGTTTCCATAGGAACTTTACTCATTATATATCAGGGATAAGAAAGAATCATTAAATTATTTCTTTTTTCTGCTTTTTATGAATATTATGAGACTTATTCTTTAAGATTTATATTTTTTTCATGAAAAGAATGCAACGCAGCTCTGCTGGAGGCGTTCATTACGACTTTCTTATGTGGACTTACTGTCACATGAGAGATGTTTTGCGAGGCGTTTCCCGAGTCCGATGAGGGTGAGTGTTGGAGGCAAACCCCACGCTTCAGGAATAACCGAACAATCACATACATAGAGATTGTCATACTCAGTCTGCAGATTTGAATCTACAATGTCATTGATCTTCACGGTGCCTCCGGGATGTGCTGCGATATACCAGCTTTTAAATATATGACGGGCACCGGCATTCCTGAGTATCTCTTTTGCCCGGGAATATCCTCTCATAAGTTTCTTCTGATCTCCTTCAGTCAGACCCTTCCTGACACCGCCGCTGTTGGTGAGACGTCCGCCGAGGCAGTCTTTTGCCTTTACCATAATCTGCAGTGTGTGTGCGTGTGAGAACAGGCGGTCGAATCTGAACACTTCAGCAGCAAAAAGCTGATATAACCATTTCGGCCAGATCAGATCGGTCATCACGTATCCCTCTTCTTCCATATGAATACCTGATGCCATGGGAAACTCCTTGCCACCCTTTATATCATCGACCGAGCCCATAACTGCAATAAGAGGGTCAAAGAAATAATCATATCCGGCATTTTTGATCCCGCTTGACCTGAGAATGACCGGGGAACCTATCCCGCCTGCGGAGACAATGATCTTTGTTGCAAAAGACTTGTAGTTATTCCTTTTGACAGAGACTTCCACGCCAGCCGCTGAATTGTTTTCCACTATTATCTTCCGGACTTTTGCCTGGTTGACAAGAACTGCTCCATTTGTTATTGCCTCATCAATATACATGCGGGCGTTCCATTTTGCTCCATAGGGGCACCCCATGTTACATTTATCACATTCTGGCAGGCATTTGTCCTGGTATACAAACTTCGGCAGCTTGTCCCATTTGTAGCCGAGCTGCTGTGCGCTTTGCATAATCCTCTTTGCAAGGGGGCCGATCAGGTGATCTGAAAGGGGCGCTATCGGCAGCTCCCTTTTTGCTTCTTCGATTTCTTCGGTGATATCAACACCGTAAGATTTGAGCATATCAATCGGTGGATCAAAAGCCGTTGCATAGTAAAATACCGAACTCCCGCCGGTCGTGATTGCCCTGACTATGGCAAGCATATTATTTGTGAAGAGCATACTTTTCCCCGGAATAGTTGCCTGTGCAATTGTCTGCGGGATTGATCCTTTTATGGGAAGGTTTTCTCCCCACTCAAATATCAGTACTTTTTCTTTACGCCGGCTCAACTCTCTGGCAACAGTCGCCCCCCCGGGACCGGAACCGATTACTATTGCGTCAAATTTTTTATCTTTCCATTCCTGCATATGACGATA
>JBFKMY010000414.1:0-2131 GCA_041629615.1 Thermodesulfovibrionia bacterium
CCCTCCTGCTCCGAGGTCCACGATTGTTTCCCCCTTCTTTATGTCTGCCAGGGCTGCCGGGTTGCCGCAGCCGTATGATACTTCAAGCACTTCATTTGGGATGTGTGCAAGCTCCTTCGGATCATAGCCGGTCGGGCAGTAATAATCAGCAACAGGATTATAGGCGGCTTTGGAAAATTTCTTTTTCACGGTCTTGGTCACGTGGCCTTTTATCTCCGGCTTGCAGACTTCCTCATCGTCCTCGACATCCACTGACAACACGCATGAACAGTGGTAGCAGCCCACTTCAAAATTCTTGTCAACCGACTTGATCCCTGCCCCGAGATGTCCGGGCAGCTTGGAATCCATGGCATTATACACAAGTGGGGGAGTGTACCCTGTTCCGTCCCGGGGAGTAACCCCCTCGGAGGCAAGTTCCCAGATAATGTCCTCAAATAATGCCTTGTATGTTGAACAATAAGGATCAAGGGCCGTGACAGAACCCTTGCCGGTGTCTACTTCAGAAGCATAATAGCTATGGGATGTACAGCCGCCGCCGCAGAAATACTCAAGATAACAGTCCCTGCACTCAGCCTTGTTCTGAACGCTGTTCTCACGGCCTTTTTCCATGGCCTTTGAATTTAGCCATATGTCCCGCAGAGATTTTTTCCGCACTGAACCCGCATTAAAATTCTTGTCGCCGTTCAGTGAGGCGCATGGATACACATTACCGTCGGAATTCACGCAGATCTTTTCATAGCAGTTGTTGCAGAGGTCATTTTTCCTTCCCCTCTTGGTCCTGACCCGGACCTTCAGGGACTCCACATTATCAAATATCATTTCCTGCTCTTTATATTCCTTTTTAAGCTGTTTCATGGCGCGGGCAATATTGTCAGAAGGTACATACAAGTCGCTTAAATTATTTGCCCCGCGTCCCTTTGCGTGCATCCAGAGCACATTATGCTCCTGAATGCCGAGCTTTGAAAGAAAGCGGGATGTCTTGGCAATATCCTTTTCATTCAGCTTGCTGATTGCCGTAGAGACAATCGGGGTAATGCCGATACCAATAAGTTTTTTTATCCCTTCTACGGCCTTGTCAAAACTCCCTTTGCCGCGGAGCTTGTCGTGTATTTCAGCATTCGGCCCTTCCAGGCTGACCTGCATCAGCAGTTTCGGGCTTACGAGCTTCTTAAGAGCCGCTATCTTTTTGTCATCAAAAAGAGTGGCGTTTGTGAGCACAATCAGTTCACGTCTCTTCGTTTTTGTAATATATTTAATGAGATCAAAAATACCCTCTTTAATAAATGGCTCGCCGCCGGTAATGTAGAACCTCTTGACACCTAACTTAATCCCCTCGTCTACGACTTTCATGCATTCTTCAGTCGTTAATTCCTGCCGTAAACTCTTCCCGGCGCTTACCAGGCAATGCCTGCACCTTAGATTGCATGCAAGCGTGTAATATATCCAGAGTTCGTCCAGCTTATGAGGAGCAATGACGCTACTCCGTCCCTTGTATTCGGGGTATTGAAACGGCGAGCTTGATACAAATTCCAGCAGTCCCACCGCGCTGAGGAACGCGGCTATTTCTTCTTTCACCTTTTTTTTGTTTGAAATGCTGTATTTAGTACAAATAGAATCCTGTATGTCCGACAACGTGTGTTTTCCGTTACAGAGCTTCAGTATTTCAGCCCCTGTATTGTTCAGGCTGATCCAGTTTGGCGACTTGGGGTCAATAAAAAGCGATATCCCGTTCTTTTGCTTTCTGATATGTGGAGGGGAAAATAAGACATCATTTACGTCAAATGCTTTGAGTGTCGGATCTACTATGTTCCATTGAGTAAGGTCATACTGCTTAAGTCTTTGTTCTCTGCCTGTATCACAGCAAGATTTAGCCATTAAGAAACTCCGTCAATTATATTTACATTAGAATTATTAATAGATATCACAAAATACAAGATAATTTCAGCAATCTAAGTGTGTATTATAACCTTTCAAACATAACTTTGACAATTTGACGGGAAATATTTACCGGATATAACCATAACAGCGCTGCATTTTAATGATACCGGCAGCTCGCTCTTCATTGATATATACATCGGCCTGATGTTAGTATTATCAGGTATTCAGAAGGTGACAGGCACAGCATTCATTA
>JBFKMY010000415.1:0-2127 GCA_041629615.1 Thermodesulfovibrionia bacterium
GTTGCCTCATCGATGTCCGCAAATACCGGGGTCGCCCCGACATAGGTGACTGCTTCGGCGGTTGCGATAAAGGTGAAGGGAGTGGTAATGACCTCATCGCCCTGTTTAATGTCGAGTGCTCTTAATGCCAGATAGAGGGCATCTGTGCCTGAGCCGAGCCCTACACCGCCCTTGACGTTATTATACAAGGCCACCTCATGCTCAAAAGACGATACATTGTCTCCCAGGATAAACCGACCGCTGTCCAGGATATTTTTGAGTGCGGTCTTTATTTCATCATTGATCGGCTCATGCTGCGCCTTCAGGTCAAGCATGGGTATTGCATCTGTATTTATGGTAGTTTTATTCATAGTAGTATCTAGGAAAGCTTCTGCTCATTTACAATTCCTGATATGTTCAAAACAACTTTCAGCGCTTCTTTTCCTTCTCGGCCGGAAACCAGCGGCTGTGTTTTATTGTTAATACAGGCAATGAATGAGATGAGCTGTTCTTTGAGCGGTTCCTTTTCCTCCGGTTTTTTAATTTCCTTCCCAACGCTGCCGTTGGTTTTTGTATAACTTGTTATCTCCTGACTCTGGTAGTCGAGGTCGAGATAGGCGTCCTTCTGAAATATCTTGAGCCGCCGTTTCTTTCCCCTTGCTATCCTGCTTGATACTGATTGAGCGATGCATCCGTTTTTGAACTCGATCCACGCATGGGCAATGTCGATGTTGTCCGTCAGTACCCTGGCTCCTGTTGCACGGATGTCGGCAATCTCGGAATTAACCAAACTTAATATTATATCTATGTCGTGTATCATTAAGTCAAGAGTCACGTCAACATCTATCCCTCTTCCGAGAAACGGTGAGAGGCGCTGGGATTCGATAAACGTGGGCGCCTTGACCATGGAACTTATCATGGACACCCCGGAGTTGAATCTTTCAAGATGGCCGACCTGGAAGGTAAGGCCCCTCTTTTCAGCTTCGGAAATAAGTATGTCAGCCTGTTCAAGCGTCGTAGTCACGGGTTTTTCAACAAGGATGTGTTTATCATGCTTCAGACAATCCAGGCCGATTTCGAAATGGAGGGTGGTAGGGACTGCGATGCTGACCGCGTCAACGGCATGAAGCATTTCTTTATAGCTGCCGTATGCTTTGCACTTATAAGTTTCCGCTATTTCCTGCGCCCTTGCATCATTACTGTCAGTTATTCCGGCGAGATTGACACCGTCGAGGGACGAGTATATCCTTGCATGATGAATTCCGATTGATCCGACACCAATTACCCCTGCATTGATCATTGTTATATCATATTCCTTACTTGATATTGTTTAACATTCATGAGACCGGCCTTAATTGTACCTTAAAGCATAGCGGGATGAAAAGGGGAAATGCCGCTGCGCGTATCTCTATAATCATTTTTTCAGCTTGTCCCGCAATGTGTCACTGCTGTGCTCCATGATATCCCCTGCTGATTCGAGAAAGCCTTCCCCTGCTTTTCTGAACTTCTCCTGGACGCTTCTTTCCTCAAAGGGGTTGCTGAACAGGGTCTGGTCCCTGCCGATGTTGATACCGAGCCACAAACCGAGGATTGCGCCGATGAGCAGTCCGATGATCAGATTTGATATACTCTTCATGTATTGCCTCCATAAGGAACCCGCCTGAATTTCCCCTGTACGGGGAGAGGGGATGAAAAACCGCTGCACGCATTACTTGAATATGACGTCATTTTCCTTGTACCATCTTGCGAGATGACGGCACCGTACCGTGATAAACGGATTTGTATTTTCGAGTTCATGGATGACCGCAGAGGCAGACTCGAGCCGGCCTTCCTTGAGGTATTCGAGCTGCCGCACATAGGCATCTATGTTCAGATTAGGATAATTATCTTCAATATTCGCCCCGATGTTCAGTTTGACAAGCGCCTGGAGGGCGACATCAATGTCACCGGTAACTACCAGTGCCGCGCGGTCGGCGCTTATTTGAGCTTCTTTATACCACTGCATGAGTTTTACCCCGACCGAGCCTATAATTATTTTGGAAATAAACTGAGGCAGGGCCATGCCGGTGAAAGACCGCATGCCTGAGATAAGATCAAGATAATACAGATGTCCCATTTTGATATGGGCCACCTTTCTTGCCAGAAGAA
>JBFKMY010000416.1:0-2119 GCA_041629615.1 Thermodesulfovibrionia bacterium
CCCAGAACAATAAAATCATACCGGTTAAAATGTTTAAGAACAGCTTCATAATTCGGGTAAACTCTATGGTATTGTTGCGCTCCCGGAAACAGCGCTATTGTTGTTTCAGGTTTCAGGTTATTGTCACGGTAAAATTTCTCTGCGTACTCCTTATCCCCGTCAGTCGTGTAAACCACCGGCTGCAAAAAGGGCGCATCAATATCAAACGCCTTTAATAAATCCATGTGTCTTTCAAGTTCTGTTTTGTGCAGGCCATCGGATGGTATAAGGCTGGTGTAAAACCGGTTGTTGCTGTCCCGGTTCATCTGAGTAATATTACACAGATCACCATAAAAGGCCGCTGTCCCGGCAGCGCCGCTGCACAAGGTAAGCATATCTGCCAATTGATCCCGTGAATAGACGGAGTTCAGCGCCAGGTCAAAATTCATCTGCCGTAACAGCCGAAGGATATGTTCCCGGTAATCTTCATCCCCGGACATTTTAACCTTGTCATAGGGAATGATTATATCTATGCAGGGAGAATCCTTATAGAGCTCCGCAATATGCTCCTGGCAGACGATTGCGATAACGGCATCGCTGTGTTTCTCCCTGATAAACGGCAGCATGGATGAAGCAAGGACATTATCACCTATTGAATCCGTTCTGACCAGCAGGATGTTTTGCGGCTCATTATGCGGCAGTTCGTTAACCCTGAAACGCCAGCTGGAGTCCCCAAATTTTTGGGCTATCTGCCTGATATTCTGAGACCGGCTCGTATTCACGAGGGCATTGTCCGATACCCAGGAAAAATAGTTCCGCAGCAGCAACGGAAACCGGGCCTCGTTTTGAAGCATATACCATTGTTCAACCGCCCCCTTATATCCGAAATACAGCTCCTTGAACCTGACCTGTTTTTCCGTTGCATACGCGTAGTGCTGGAATATCAGATTTCTCAGGGATGTCTCCCGGTAATTGAGCAGATCTATTGTCGCCAGATCAACCAGGCCGCCATTTTCTGTCTGCCTGCATAAACGCGGCGGTTCATGGCTTATCCAGCGGCATCCCGGGCTGTACCTCCACGTGCGGATCCATTCATAATCAAGATGATTCCCATAGGTATTAATCGTTGTTATAACCAGATTCTCCCCGACAAAGTAGCGGCACAAGTATTGGGCGGCGGTCTTTTGCGGATACTGCTGGAATATCAGTCTCGCAGTCAATATCTGCTCAACGCTCCAGAGTTCATCGGCATCCACCTGCCAGAGCAGACATTCTTCTGTAATGCTCTCAAGAGGCGCACTCACCATTTCGAGTTTCCCGTCCCAGAAAGCGCAGGACGGCTTGCGATAAATGGTCACATTTCCGGGAAAGCGCTCTGCAACTTCATTGATATATTCTGTTGTTCCATCATTGCTCAGACCATTTCTGTGCAGGTCACCGGTAATACGTCCTCCAGACTGCAGGCTCCAGGATGTGTCATGCTTTAATTCTGCAATGCCCTCGATAATGTGCCAGTGCCATTTAAAAGGCAGTTGCTCGAAAACTTCAATGTGATGCCTGATAAAAGGCTCACCGTTTTGCACAATAGTAAAAAAGTGAATGGGAAGTTCCCTGCCTTTTTCATCTTTGACAGCCTCTGAATCAAAAGGAAATGCTGCGTAGTTGTCATAAAATGCGCTGGAGTCGCTTGCTTTTCCGCCAAGACCTCCCTCAGGTGTAATAGAGTGACACTGATATCCCTTTCCATAGAGAAAATCAAAAACAGCTCTGGCAGTTGTATTCGCCCCCTCAAGCATTTGTCTGGAAATCTCAAATTGCAGATACCTGATTGCCTTTTGTTCGAGCAATCCTGAAGCTCCCTTCAGGGCTTCTATTTCCACACCTTCTACATCAAGTTTCAGATAATCTATTTTTTCGATATCATTCTCACGGCAAAACTGGTCAAGGGTAACTGTTTCAACTTCAGCAGACCGTTCGATAGGGACAGTACTTTGGGGATCTTTCGGGTCCTGCATAACGGGAAGACCGATGCTGTTCCAGGAAGAGTATTCATCAGGGAATTCATTCAGTATCACTTTGTCATCGGCGGAATAGACGGCTTTATTGATGAGTGTAACGTTTGAACAGTTGTTCTCCTTTA
>JBFKMY010000417.1:0-2117 GCA_041629615.1 Thermodesulfovibrionia bacterium
ATGACAACGTGCAAAACCAACGTCGGGGCATGGCGCGCCATGCCCCTACACACAATGCCCCAACAAATCGTGAATTCGCAAAACCGATTGCACATTCATTACCGACAATAATCGGGGCATTCAAATCTGCCGTCACAAAACAAATAAATATATCCCGCAATCACCCCGGTATGCCCGTCTGGCAGCGCAATTATTATGAGCATGTCATCAGGAACGAAAAAGATATGGACCAGATCAGGCAGTACATACGGTGCAATCCCCTGCAATGGGATATGGATAATGAAAACCCGATGAATGCGTTCATCACATAGGGGCGTATTGCAATACGCCCCTGCTTAAAGCAGGCTCATGCCTTCATTGAGGACTTCTGTTATGAAGTGGTTCTCTTCATTCAGCATTGTCTCGACTTCAGCTTCAGTGTAGACCAGAATATTTACGTCCAGAGGAACTGCAGAGAAATAAGAGATGAAATCATCCTTCCGCTGAAGAAAATGCTTCTGAGAGTTTTGCAGTATGATAAGAATGTCAACATCGCTTTCAGGGGTATAATCTTTCCTGCAAAAGGAACCAAAGAGGATGAGCTTCGACAGATTATTGTTGTCTTTGCTGATGGATTCTGCTACGTTCCTGAGTGTATCGATGAGCTGCTCATAATCTATCGATAGTATTTTTACAGAACCCGATGATTCTTCCCGCAGCATCTACTGCCTCCTCCGCTATTTTACTGTCAAAGAAATCCATTGGTCTTCCTGATGGAAAACCATTCGGACACCGTGACTCGATATAATACCTGTCAAGGACCCGGGCATAATGAAGCATGTCCTGATCTATCTTCATATCACCTGTGGCTGCTTCAAGAAACTTGTATATTGAGTGCCCCCGGACGGTCTTGTTCATTTTCATGAACAGGGCCTTGACCGCCTTTTCAGCGGCCTGCTGTGCAGTAAAGCATGCCCACTCATAGTATTTGTGCTCTAAATCCAGGCGTGCCTTCTTCATGTCTCTCTCTGACTGCTCCAGCCAGTCTCTGTATCTGTTCATTGCGCCTCGGGATGCCCTGTTCTTATTGCCTTATGATAGCACAATACAGGGGGTTTCTGATGAAAATGAGAAGGGGCATGGCATGCCATGCCCCTGCCAAAGATGAAGGAAATCTGACAGCTGATTGCTGAACGCTTATTTTTAAAGGGGAGGGGAGGCGAATCAAAGGAACAAGCGTTGTATGAAATGAAAGCTATTCTTTCAGAATTGCCTTTATTTGCATGATTAACGGCGGCAGATTTTCTTTCACTGTTTGCCAGAGCGTATTGTAATCTATATCAAAGTAGACATGAATCAAACGATTGCGCATACCGACTATTTTATGCCACGGCACTTCCGGGTGCTCTTTCCGCAGTTCCTCTGACACTTTTGATGCAGCTTCCCCGATTACTTCAACAGACCGAATGATTGCCCGGGCAGTTTTGCCATCTTTGAGAAATTCATCTAACGTAATATCCGCCGCATAGCTGCAGGCCTCGTCCGCCTCATCCAGAATATGCTTCAGGCGCACGTTATCTTCAGGCCGCATACTCCACCTTTGCTGTTGACAAGACCTCATCCTTGAAATATCTGCTGAGTTCAGCGGGAGTGCGGAGATCGACCTTTCTCCCGATTATCCCTGTCAATTCTATTTCCATTCCCGCAATATCCATCAGGCCCGGCATATGATCCTTATCAAACTCAACGAGAATGTCAATATCACTGCCGGGTTTCAGCTCATCACGCAGGGCAGAGCCGAAAAGGGATAATTTAACGATGTGGTTCTTTCTGCAGAAAGCATCCAGTTGCTCTGTTGTTATCAGGTTCTTTAAAGTAAACATGCTGGCAGCTCCTTTTTTGCATGAATACGCTCTGACGGGTATGCCAGAGAATAACTCAATGAATATAGGCAGTTGAGAATTTATGAATTATTTTAGAAGATATTACTATAAACAGCAAGACAAATAAACGACAAGGTGACGGTGACAGCCCGGGCCAGCGGAAGAGGCGCCAGTCCCTGAAATTGTCTTAAGAATCGTCGAACGTCGTCCGTTACTCGACGGAGGAGGGTCAGGTCTTTGATTTGAGCGTTTTGG
>JBFKMY010000418.1:0-2093 GCA_041629615.1 Thermodesulfovibrionia bacterium
GATGCACGCAGATTCAGGCAGTGGTTTGAAAAAGGAAGTACATGCAATTGATAGATCTTTAATCAAAATTCTTGTTGCCGAGGATTCCGGTTATATATTAAAAATTATTGTGACTGCGTTAAAAAAAGCCGGATACCAGGTGCACACTGCATCGAACGGACAGAAGGCGTGGGAGTATTTAACTTCACTGGTGAATGATGATACCTTCAGATCAATTGACGACCATGTGAATATCATAATATCTGATATTGAAATGCCTCAGATGGACGGACTGCACCTGATAAGAAATATCAAAAGTCATAATGCCTTAAGAAGCCTTCCCTGTATTGTATTTTCGTCACTGATAAATGATGAAATGTCACTGAAGTGTAAATCAGTGGGTGCTGATGCACAGCTCAGCAAACCTGAACTGGGCAGCCTTGTTGAAGCAGTTGACAATATTGTCGCATCCCTGCACTGAGCCAGGACTTTTCTTCGCATCAAAAGCAGTGTTGACGCCTCTACACAATGACTACCGAGTCTTTAGAGCCGTATTTATTGGGAACAAACCTGTCAGCATACCAGTCATTAACCCAGCGGTTACCGTCAATACAATACCTGAACCGGTATTCTCTCCCGCTGTCAAGGTCGATTGTGATGATGAAGTCCCCGTTTTCAAGCTGCATCATGGGAGTACGGGTGGCATTCCAGTCATTAAAATCTCCAACAAGGGAAACGTTCCGGGCATTGCATGCTGTCTCCCTCAGCATTCTGAATGTGACACTGCATTTGGTGCTGTTCTCATGATAATGTTTTATGAACCCCAGCTTATTAGGTAACTCTTCAGGCTTCATGCACGGAACCGAAGCTCCGGACAGAGGATGAGTTACTTCTTCGGCATGAACCATATAATCCGGGTCATTACTGTAAAGGGACTGCAAAGACATTTGCGATGAAGCACATATCGTTTCCAGTGCTGTTTCCCGGATATTTTTGTTCTTCATCCTGAATTGAATTCCCGCCAGACATCTTTTCCCGGTCTGTTTTTTCCATACTATATCACCGAAGAGACAAACATGGTCTTTACTCTCCGGTAAACCGATAAGGAGCTCCAGGTGTTCATACAGGATGAAGCTGAAATCATCTGCGTCCAGTCCAAGCCCCTCAATGGACAGGTTTTTTGCCGTGCCCGTGGAATATGCTGTGGCGCCATAGGTAGGTCTGAACCTGACCTGGAGCGGCAATTGAAGTCTCTTAAACGCTCTTCTGCTTTCCTGCATCCACTCTCCCTTTATTGTCTCCCTGTTACATTGAGCCGGTCTGCCCTGATTACATCAGAGCAATGAATTATAACTGATTTTTCATCAATACTTTGACCGTGATTCCTGTCCGTATTACAGGCCATAAAATAATAATAGAAAATCCACTACGAGTTTGATATACTTATGAGAGAGGATGCTGATACTGATGGTAAAGTAAGACTTTTCAAAAAGCCTACCTTTAACTTCAGCCATGTCCCCTAAACATGTGTCAGCATCCTCTCTACTTTCCTTCAGCGGTCATCATTGCTTCCGGTAAACAGTGCCGGGCCTTTTCGCCGGGAAATGACGGGGCAGTTACCGGTTTTTGCTGAAAAGGGCCCCTGACCCTTCCCGAATCATTCATAAGAGATGGAGGTAAGGAGAAAAGAAGCTGTTCCGTCAGGCCTGCTGACAACAATGGTATCGCCCTGTGCCTTTCCTAACAATGCCTTTGCCATGGGTGAATCAATACTGATACATTTACTTCCGGGGTCAATTTCATCAGGACCGACGATGCGGTACCGGCAGGAGGACCCGTCAGCGTCCTCAACTTCAACCCATGCACCAAAAAAAACCTTTGACCTGTCATCGGGTATCCTGTCTACTACCGTGACTTCGTTCAATCTCTTCTGAAGAAAACGGATACGGGAATCAATCTCCCGTAACTGTTTTTTTCCGTAAATATACTCTGCGTTTTCAGAGCGGTCTCCCATGGCAGCTGCTTCAGCAACTGCCCTCGTTACCCGGGGGCGTTTGTCTTTCCACAGATATGACAGTTCCTCACGTAAATTCCTGAGCCCTTCAGGGGTGATA
>JBFKMY010000419.1:0-2083 GCA_041629615.1 Thermodesulfovibrionia bacterium
ATTATCCACTTTTTCAACACGGAAAGCATCCCCTTTGCGCCATTCAAAACAGATACGCCACTGATCATTAATACGTATGCTATGCTGGCCTCTTCTCTCTTTTGATAATTTTTCAAGTCTGTTGTTTGGCGGTATTCGTAAATCCTGAAGGACTTCTGCCCCTTCTATTATCTCAAGTTTTCGACGTGCAATTTTCTGTATATCCCGTGGCAGCTTGCGTGAAACTTGACGGTTGAATATTTTTTCTGTCTCTTTGCAGGCAAAGCTTTTTATCATTTAACAAATAATAACGCTATCCGTTAATAATGTCAAGCGATATTATTGCTTTTTAGCCGCAGTGTCAGATTATACCTCCTGCCTGATCCTGCGGATATAACCCGCCCACTGTCTGAGATCATGAAAATTATGGATAAATAAATTTAAATCATGCATGGTATAAACAAAGGGAGGTGAGTATGAATAAAACCAGACTGAGTCTTTTTTATCTTGCAGGCTATCTCCTGATCGGAGGGACCGGATTCCTCTTTTTCCCGAAGGCAATGCTTATTGTCTTTCTCTCCAATGGTCATTACAGTGATCTCATGTTGCGAATAATGGGGGTCTTTATGCTGACCCTTTTCATTGTGGTAATTCAAATCATACGGCACCGTGCAGCAGAACTCTATCTTACGACGCTGGCTGCCCGCGCCTGGCTTTTAACTGCCTTTACCGCGTTCTACATCATATACCGGGACCCCATGCTGCTCGTACTGCTTGCGATTGTGGGACTTGGAGTGCTGATGACGCTGGCCAGTTACATCGTTGACAGCAGGAAAGCGTCAGGGTAAGTTTAAATTGCGTGCACTGTCTAACCGGTTTTTTCTTCCACGCCATGTTTTAATGGGGAGTGCAGGTCTACGTTTTACATTGTTAAAAGGCGCCCTGACCCCGGGGAGTTGTGGTATAATCAAGTGGTCAATCCGGGGACCATGGCTGCAGGATTCTTCATCATTTTAATAGAAAAAAGGGGGTAATGTGACTGAAATTATTCCATACCATTCAATTCAACAAAAAATATTATTGATTCGGGGCCACAGGGTAATGATAGATGCAGATCTGGCCTCGCTATATGGTGTCAGGACAAAGCGGCTTAATGAGCAGGTAAAACGCAACAGGAAGAGATTCCCCGATGATTTCATGTTTCAGTTGAATAAAGAAGAGAAATCAGAGGTAGTCGCAAATTGCGACCACCTCACAAACCTTAAATATTCACCCAATATGCCTTTCGTTTTTACCGAACACGGCGCAATAATGCTTGCAGCCGTTTTAAACAGTCCTGTAGCAATCAATGCAAGCATTCATGTAGTCCGGGCCTTTGTAAAACTCCGTGAATTGCTCGCAACACACAAAAACCTGTCCATTAAGCTGCAGGAGCTTGAAGGGAAAATTGAAAAACAGGACGAGAAGATTTATACAATTTTTGAAGCAATAAACAGCCTGATGACCCCGCCCGGGAAGAAGACACGGAAGATTGGATTTAAAAGGGAGAAGGAATAATGCCCGATTGTTTGAACTGTCTACGCGGTCTTTCTTCTTCCGGCTTCTTATTTAAAGGGTGGTGAAGGCCTGACCCGCGCGCTATTAACACTTTCGCGCGGTCACGAGCCAGTCCCATGGAAAGGGCCCCTTCATCGAGCGCGGGGGGTTCGAAAATTCCGTCATCCAGTCATATTCAATCTTCACAATCTCGTAGAGTTCAAATCCCAGGTCACCTATTGTATAGCACAGCTCCGCCTCAAGGTAGTGTTTGGTGGGAACTTTTTCCAGATTGATAATCCCCTGCTGGAGGCGTGAGGCACTGAGGTTCCTGTTGCCGTTTACTCCTGCGGTGACTGCTGTGCCATAACTGAGGCCCCTTCGCACATTCCATTCAATCAGGCGAAGGCGGGAATAGAGAGCTGACTCAAGAGAGGGAACAACAAGCAGCAAGTGCCCGTTTTTTTTGAGATGCGTGCGGATAAGCTTAAGGTACTGTGCACGCTGTGACATGGAGGGCATAATAAGGGAGTTTACACAAAGGATAAAATCCACCTTCGGCATCTTC
>JBFKMY010000420.1:0-2064 GCA_041629615.1 Thermodesulfovibrionia bacterium
GACGTCCACCGCGGGTAAAATGCCTTTCTGAAAAAGATCCGGTGAAAGATAAATCTGCCCATCCGTAATAGAGATAATGTTTGTGGGAATGTAGGCCGCAACATTCTGCGCTTCCGTAGCAACAATAGGCAGAGCGGTCATTGAACCTCCTCCCAGTTCTTTTCTCAAATGCGTAGAACGTTCAAGGAGACGAGAATGTATATAAAAAACATCTCCAGGGAAAGCTTCTCTCCCGGGAGGACGTCTAAGCAGCAGAGACAGCTCCCTGTACGCGATCGCGTGATTGGTTAAATCGTCATATACAATCAGTACGTCCCTGCCTTTTTCCATGAAATATTCGGCCATGGTGGTAGCCGCGTAGGGCGCAATGAATTTCATTCCAGGTGGGTCTTCGCCGGATGTCGACACAACTATGGTATATTCCATTGCTTCGTTCCTGTGCAGGTCTTCAATAAGCTTTGCGACAGAAGAGCTCCGCTGACCAATCGCGCAGTACACGCATACCACGTTCTTATCCTTCTGGTTTATGATCGTATCCAGGGCAATAGCAGTCTTTCCCGTCTGACGGTCTCCAAGTATAAGCTCCCTCTGTCCCCTTCCGATGGGGATGAGGGCGTCCACTACTTTGAGGCCGGTCTGAAGCGGTACGGTTACCGGCTCACGGTCTATGATCGCAGGCGCTTCCCGTTCTATCGGCTTTCTTTCGAGGGTATGAACATTACCGGCATTGTCCAGGGGCCTGGCTGTCGGGTCAACAACACGACCCAGAAGCGCTTCGCCTACAGGCACATCCATTACCCTTCCGATTCGGGTCACTGTGCTGCCTGCCTTTAAACTGTCGCTTCTGGAAAGCATCACAACTCCGACCTCTTCCGGGTCAAGATTGAAGACCATACCGTATATATTTCCGGGAAATATAATCAGCTCTTCAGACTTTACGCCTGGCAATCCTTCAATAAGCGCAATGCCTCTGCCTACAGATTTGACCACACCGGTTTCATGAGGCACCGGTTCGTAATGATGCTCCTTAATAACACGGTCAAAAGTTGTAAAAACGTCATCTAGAAAAGTGTTCAACTCACTCCTGTCACTCAATTCCTTACTCCTTTTTTCGGCAATCCCGCCATACTCCCTGCTTTCAGAAAAACTTTACTTCTGTTTCACGCAGAAAGATTTTCAACTTTTCAATTTTCCGGTACCATCTTCAATAGCCTTATTAAAATCCTTTTCCAGCGATTTCAGATAATCCTCAAGGTTCCAGCCGATTACATAGCCATTTTCCCTGAGTTCAATTCCGCATAGGATATCTTTCGATACAATAAATTCAACCTCCCTGTTTTCAGCCCGAAGCGTGCGAACTGCCTTCAGTATTAAATCTCGTTGATCCCCTGGCAATTCAAATGAAGTGGCAATCTTAATCCCTTCTGCAGGGTTCTGCAGGGAGTGTGTAATCTTTTCTCCCTTTGCCTCATCGTATTCACTAATCTTTTTTATAAAAACATTAACAATATTCTGCTCGATATCAGTTGCGGCAAGGTCGGCAAGGGCCTGCCTTGTTATTGCGTAAACCTGATCAATTACTCGCTGTTTGAGATTTCTAAGGAATACATCCCTCTCCTGCATAACCGATTCATTCCAACGTGTTGTAATATCTTCAATCTCCTGACGGGAATTCTCCAGAAGCTGTTTTTTCTGAGAATCGACCTCTTCCTTCATCCTGGCATGCATCTCTTCCCGTCGCAACTCAAACTCTTCATTCTTTTTCCGAAACGTATTTATTTCTTCCTCCGCAGCGAGGCGTTTCTGTTCTGTTTCCTGAATTCTTGCGGAGATATTCTCTTCTCTCTTATCAATTGCCGCGATTATGGGTCCGTAGAGAAAACGCTTGAGTAGATAAACTAGAATCAGAAAATTAAAAATCTGTGCACATACCGTAAACCAGTCAATCACGAATTATCCCCCGACCTTTTCAATAAAATGTTTCCAGAACGGATTGGCAAATAGTAGAATCATTGACACGACAAAGCAGTATATTGCCGTAGACTCAATCATTGCCAGTCCCAC
>JBFKMY010000421.1:0-2062 GCA_041629615.1 Thermodesulfovibrionia bacterium
AGGGCATTTACAAGAATTGATGCAGACCTGCCGGTAAAGTATTACTCCGAGGACACGCTCTATTCCGGCACAGTGGATAATCTGTCAGAAAACGGGATGCATATAAGAACCAGCAATTTCCTTCCCTGTATTAACTGTATCGAACTTCTTTTCCCGCTCAAAAAAGAGATAGCGGTTTTTTCTGCCCGGATTAAGAGGATTGAAAAGACAAGCGGCTCCATTTACCGTATCGGAGTGGAACTCATTGATCCGCCGGAGAACTATGTGAAGTTTGTGAACAATCTCAGAAGTTCTTTTACCGCCTGATTACAAATGATGAACACGGTTGCGCCCATTGCAGGAGACAGGCAAAGGTCATGCATTCAGCTTTTCAAGAAGCAATGACGACAGGGTGAAATCCGCGCCTTCTTCCTGCTTTACCTGATTGAAAAAATCACAGATGACGCAGTTCCCGTATTTCTGGGCAAATGTTCCCTGTACTTTTCCTCCGCACATGCTCCCTGCGATGACCCAGCATGCCCTGCCGGAATTATTTCCATTATGCACCCCGTCCAGCCTCTCTTCTGATGATGCGGGACAGACACCAAGCTCATGAACTTTTATCCCGCCCGGCTCTCTGCCGCATTTTTTGTGCTCCCAACAGTTAAGTTTTTTCAATTTTGACTCCTTCCAATGCTTTTATATCGGTCTTGCTTTTTGTTTTCATAGAATCCATCCCGAGAAATACTTCGATGACACCTGCATCAAAGTGAGTGCCTACCTGAGATATAATATGCTCCCTCGTCTTCTCCTGCGACCAGGCGGGTCTGTAGGGACGATCGGAAGTTAAGGCGTCCCACACATCAACAACAGCAAATATCCTGGCCGTAAGAGGTATCTTCTCACCCTTAAGCCCCTCCGGATACCCTTTACCGTCCCACCGTTCATGATGGTAATAGGGGATATCAATGGCCGGCCGCAAATGTTCTATCGGGTACAATAAATCACGGGCATATACCGGATGAAGTTTCATTATTTTCCATTCGTCGTCAGTCAATTTCCCCGGTTTCAGCAGGATACTGTCGGGAATACCCATCTTTCCGATATCATGGAGGAGTGCGCCCCATCGGATATATGCCATATCTTCATTTTTCATCTGAAATTCACGTGCGATTTGCACCGTAAGCTCCGTAACCCGCTGAGAGTGGCCTTCCGTTTCTTTATCCCTTAAATCGAGCGCACGGGACCATCCCTCTATGGTAGTATCATAGGCAAGAGACAATTCAATGTTTGAACGCTGAAGATCATCAAACATGGTTGAATTGTCTATTGCAATTGCCCCCTGGTCTGCGATGGCCTCAAGAAATTCGAGCCATTCAGGTTCATAGTGCAGGGGACTCCGGTGAAAGAGCTCGAGAACTCCCTTTACCTGTCCCTTGGCAATGAGGGGGACGGCAATATAGGTAACAAAATCTTCTTTAGTAAATAATTCTGAACTTGCGAAGCCGTCGAGGTATTCTTTCAGGTTCGGAATGGTAACGATGCGACGTTCGATTGCGGCACGGCCTGCATTGCTCTCCCCCAGTCTCAGACGGGTGTATTTCAGTGCACCGGAACGAAACCCTTTACTGACTACATATTCAAGCATCTGCGTATGTTTGTTCAAAAGCAGCACAGACGTGGCATCAATCCTCAGTTGCGCAGTAACCTGGCTGAGGAATACATCAAGAGTGACGCTCATATCAAGACTGCCGATTATCGCCCTGTCTATGGAGCGGAGAGCATTCAGACGGCCGAGCTGATGCCGAATGATTTCCTGTGCATGTTTACGGCTGGATACATCTCTTATGATGACGGTGAAGTAGGTCTCGTCCTGTATCTTCCATGGAGAAATGGACAGCTCTATGGGGAATTCTTCTCCATCCTTTCGGCGGCCTGATAATTCCGCGGTTTTCCCCTTTACCTGAGCATTTTCAGAACCGGACTGGTTCATTATCCTGCGGACATATGCGCTGTCGAACCTTTCAGGGATAATGATGCGCACGTTCCTTCCCACTATTTCTTCGGCTGAATGACCGAAAAT
>JBFKMY010000422.1:0-2060 GCA_041629615.1 Thermodesulfovibrionia bacterium
AAAATGACGGCCATACCGTCTTTTGCTTTGCCGGGGATAATGTCCGGCAATTTTTTCTTCCCTTTACAAGGGGAGACGCAGAGGGGTAATGATAAATCTGTTTTTCCTATTAAAAAGAAAGCGTCACATCGGCTGAAATGACCAGGCTATATAACAAATCAACCGAAACATTAAAGAGAAAGAATCTGAGAAGTAATATGCCTCCAGCTGAGGTCATATTATGGTCGCAATTAAAAGGAAGGCAGATAGGCGGCTATAAATTCAGGCGTCAGTACAGTGTCGAAAAGTTCGTTGTGGATTTTTATTGCCCGGAATTAAAACTTGCGATAGAAATAGACGGTGAATCGCATTTTGTTGAAGGGGCAGTAGAAAGGGATGAAGAGAGACAGAGGATCGTGGAATCAACAGGGATAAGATTTGTGAGATTCACGAATAGAGATATTTATGAAAAATTACATGGGGTGTTGTGTAAGATTAATGAATGTGTGAATTCATCATAAATGAAAAAGGAAATAAAGACATTGACCATTACCTCCCCAAGCCCCTCCTTGTAAAGGAGGGGAAAATGACGGCCATACCGTCTTTTGCTTTGCCGGGGATAATGTCCGGCAATTTTTTCTCCCCTTTACAAGGGGAGACACAGAGGGGTAATGATTAATCAATCTTCCTTTAAAAAAACCCGGCGAAAGGCGTTAAAATGTGAGTATGAATAAAACATCACTAATAATTGTCATATTGATAATGAGTTGGAGCAGTCCCGTAATATCAATAGCTGAAAATCCGCCCCCCGATATGGTCCTCGTAAAAGGCGGCTGTTTCCAGATGGGAGACATTTTCAGGGACGTGCCTTCCAGCGAGAAACCAGTGCATGAAGTATGTGTTGATGATTATTATATCGGGAAATACGAGATAACAGTAGGCGAGTTCAGGAAGTTTGTCAAAGAAACCGGATACAGGACCGAAGCTGAATCACAGGACGGGTGTCACAGAGCGGTAGGGGATGGAACCGAGAAGAAGATAAGAGAGAATTACTGGGACAATACGGGCTTCCCCCAGACAGACAGGGACCCTGTCGTATGTGTAAGCTGGAACGATGTGTCTCATTATATCCAGTGGCTGAATGATAAAGAGGGCAGCAGCTACAGGCTCCTTACAGAGGCGGAGTGGGAATATGCGGCAAGGAGCGGCGGTAAGGAATATCAATACAGCTGGGGCCGCGGTGAACCTGCGGGCAATATTGCTGATGAATCAGCTGCTGAAGAGCTGTCTGCACTGAGCATCTGGAAAGGCTACCGTGACGGACATTCCTTTACCGCCCCGGTGGGAAGTTTCAGGCCGAATGATCTGGGGATACATGATATGTCGGGCAATGTATATGAATGGGTGACAGACTGGCAGGAGGATGACTACTACGCCAGGAGTCCCAAATACAATCCAAAAGGTCCGGCCCATGGCACAAAGAAAATTCTGCGCGGCGGGGCATGGGACCTCCAGCCGGATACTGCCCGGACAACAAGCCGTTACTGGAATGAAGCAGGTGCCAGGGCAGTATGCATGGGTTTCCGTCTCGCCCATCCTGCTCCGAAGGCAGCTCCTTAACGGCTATTAAATGAGTTATTGTCTTATTTCTGCATCGAAGTTTTCAGAGGGAGGTTCCGGGGCGCTTTCCACCACGGGTTCTGTAACTTTGGGGCTTACGGAGAGCCGTTTTGCCATTTCCCGGACAGACCTCTTGATAACTGAATCAACTGCCTCGGTATAATATTTATTGGACTCGACAGTATAAAAAACAGTTCCTGTTTGAGTATCAGTCATTTTCAGGTCAAATAACAGGAAAATCCATGGAGACACATCAAACCTGGCCTTGAAGTTTAAGTTAATGATGTAAGCTGCAATATCTTTCTCATCTGTTATCTCAAAACCCGCCCTGATTAATTCTGACTTGAGTTTTGGCGCCAGGTCTATTGTTGCAGGAACAGATTCTACGAATATTTTGCCTGCCGGGGAAAACAATATGTTTTTGTCTTCTTCGACATAGAGAGTAGTCATGCAACTCATCA
>JBFKMY010000423.1:0-2059 GCA_041629615.1 Thermodesulfovibrionia bacterium
GAAGAATACAGAAAGGCTGTCAAAGCAGCGCGGGATGCAGGGCTGCGGAGGCTCGATTAGCATAGTGTACATCGGTCCCCGGCATAGTATCAAAACAGTTGTTTGCTTATTGAGCGGGATAATTTTATAATACAGACTCAAAAATCGATCAGTTAATTAAACGGAGGAAGAATGAGATTATTTGCAATAGTCCTTGGAATAATGATAGCGGCCAGTAATGTGCTTGCAGCTGAAAATGACAGTTTAAAAACCGAGAAGGACAAAGTGAGTTACAGCATCGGGATGGATATCGGGAAGAATCTGAAAAAACAGTCCATTGATATCGATCCCGATATCGTTGCTCAGGGGCTGAAGGACTCATTTTCCGGGGGCGCACTGTTATTGACGGAAGAGGAGTTTCGTAATACCATGGGGAATTTCAGAAAAGATATGATGATGAAGCAACAGGAGCAGATGAAAAATGCAGGAGAGAAAAACAGGAAAGAGGGCGAGGAATTTCTTGCAGGGAACAAAAAGAAGGAGGGAGTGGTAACACTGCCCAGCGGCTTGCAGTATAAAGTCATTGAAGAGGGAAAAGGAGACATTCCGGCTTTAACTGATACCGTAACAGTACACTATAAGGGCACGCTGATTGACGGGACTGAATTTGACAGTTCCTACGGCCGCGGACAACCTGCTACCTTTCCGGTCAACGGTGTTATCGCCGGATGGACCGAGGCGCTTCAGCTTATGAAAAAAGGATCTAAGTGGCAGCTTTTTATCCCGTCCGGACTTGCGTACGGCGAACGGGGTGCCGGCGGGAAAATAGGGCCCCACTCAACACTCATCTTTGAAGTGGAACTGCTTCAGGATAAAGAGAAAAAATAATTCACCCCTGTGAAGCCGCTTGCCCGATGCTATACTCCCGGGACTGCACGTCTTGACTTATTCTGTAAAATGAATTAGGTTGAAAGAGAGAGGTGAGTGCATGCGATGTTAATCTCTTTTTCCCATCAGATATGTTCCGGCCTGTGTAAGGTACTTATGTTTGTTGTCCCTGCCTTTTTTCTACTTCTGACCCCGGGGTGTGCTGAAAGAGTTGTATCAGGAAAGGACCTCCCTTTAGAAGCAGAAGAGGGCAGCGTCAGGACAGACACGGGCCCCATAGAACCTGATGACATCAGGAGAACGGAGCGGGAATGGTTTGACCTGGGACAGGACCGTTTTAAAGAGGGAAAGTTTAATGATGCAAGGCAGGCCTTTAAAAGGGCAATAAGAATGAAACCCGGATTTGCCGAGGCGCATTACCATCTTGGTTTGACCTATAATGAACTGGGTGACATTAAATATATGCAGCGGGCCTTTAAGGAGGCGGTGAGGATAAGGCCGGATTACACAGATGCACACTACAGCCTTGCCATTTTGTACAGGGAAACGGGCGATGAAAAATCAGCGCTGGAGTCTTTCAGGAATGTAATAAAAACGGATCCTGACAATGCAGATGTGTATTACCAGATTGGGGATATTTATCTTAAATTGAGATTAAAGAAAGAGGCAAAGGAAGCATTTGTCAATGCCATACGTATTAAGCCTGATTTTGCGGACGCCCATTACAGCCTTGGTACCATTTATGTTATGTTTAACGATATTCCCGCTGCCTTTGAAGAATACAAAATACTTGTAGATCTGGAACGGCACCTGGCATACAAACTGTTCAACCAGATTTATAAATGAGCAGGGACGATGTTGTTGACAGCCTGGTGAGCGTAAGGCATTTTACTACAGAAAATCTCAATTCAATCATTCGTGTCCGTCAGATCATATTTTCTTAAATCTTGCATCCTGTTCTGGATTTTCCGTCAAGCCGGAGAATGACAGGCTAGTTTTCCCTTAAATGATAAAGTGTTATACCATATCAATGCTTAATATTACCCGCTAACTTTCACGATGAAGCACTGTACATTCTCAGCGCAGCCTGTAAGTCATCTTCCTCTTTGAGGCAATGGTATAGCGTATGATTCATAATATAAATCGCATTATTCTACTTGACATCAAACGTATCATATGCAAGAATATTGAC
>JBFKMY010000424.1:0-2040 GCA_041629615.1 Thermodesulfovibrionia bacterium
AAAGGTTTCCCTTTACCGACGAGGCCAAGATCAGGGACACGCTCCCCTATGAGCTGGAGGGCATGCTCCTCGGGGATGTCAGAGACTACATCATTGAGCATATCATTGTTGACTCCTTTGAAGGAGGCACCAGGGTACTGGCCGTCTGCATTGAAAAGTCAAAACTCAAACAGATCATCGATACGTTTTCTTCAGCCGACCTTGAGCCGAAAGTGATTACTTCGCTGGACGTCCGGCTTTCAGGAGGGAAAAGCGATGCCCTTCTCGGAGAAACAATATCAGACAGCGCCGCCCGGGCAGAGGCTGCGAGACAGGAGATTGCAGATCCGTCAATAAACTTCAGGCAGGGCGAGCTGTCCTATATGGGAGACATTGTATCATTCATCGGTAAGCTCAGGCGCACGGCCCTGTTTGTGCTCATACTGGTGATCGTGCTTGCTGCCAATTCCTTATTCAGTCTCATGATACAGAACAGGGAACATACACGGCTCACCAATGAAATCCAGGGCATGTTTCGCCAGGTATTCCCTGAAGACAAAAAAATTATAGATCCTGACCGTCAGTTCAAAGGTAACATGAATACGCTGCTCAAGAAAAACGCCGCTCTCGGGGGAATTCCGGTCCTCGACATTGTAAGAGATATTTCCCTACAAAACAACCGCCGCGTGACACTGTATGAATTTAATGCTGACGGGAAAAATATTATCCTCAAGGGCACTGCAAAAACCTTTGAGGAGGTGGAATCCCTTAAGAATACCCTGGGGCCCCATTTTAAAGACGTAAACGTTACCGATTCCGGTGCCACTGCCGATAAAAAGATCAATTTTACCATCGTCATGCAGGAAAGGGGCGCATGAAACTATTGACAAAAAGGGTACTGCTACATGATACACCACTTGTGCTCCTCTCCTGTGCAATCGTGCTGACCATCATTCTGACCGTCATCGCCGGCATCTATGCCGGGAACTTTGAGCGCAAAAACAGCACGCTCAAAAGACAGCTTTCAGAAATGCAGTCACTGTCCCGGGAGGTTGTCCAGATAAAGGCAGTCGTCGAATCAAAGGAAAAACGGATCGGACTGCAAAAGTCGGCAGGGGTTGTGTCTACCCTGGAACAGATCCTCACAAACCTCGGACTTGAGGCCCAGGTCATCAAGCCGCTGGCCCGAACAAAAATCAATGAATTTTCCGAGGAAAACGCTGAACTCACTCTTCAGGGTGCTGACCTCAACAGTGTCGTCAACCTGCTCTACAAGATTGATATCTCTCCTGCACCGCTTAAGATTAAAACAGTGTCCATCAAATCCAGTTTTGAAGACCCTGACAGATTTATCGTACACCTGACCATCGCACTCATGAGCAGGGGATAGAATAAGGGAAGCAGGAGAGCAGTTTCTTAACCTATAAAATGAAACAGGGCCGCCTATTCATCCAGTGAAAATATTTCGATACATCCTCTGTTTTCTCGCCGGCGTGCCCGTGTTTCTGCTCCTCCTCTGGGTCATTGCCGTCCCGGACAGTCTGATACAGCAGGGTATTGAAGATGCGGTTGCGCAGTCGGGCAGCGGTACCATGCGCCTTTCCGTTGAGGGACTGAAAAAGGGAATTTTTTTTAGTCTTTCGGCGGACAGTCTCACCCTCAATATAAACGGCCGGCCTGCACTAAACATTACTGATTTTACAGGACGCTTCTCTCCCCGCTCCCTGATTGGCAGGCAGCTCGGCTTTGTGATAAAGGGGAAAATAGGATCCGGTGATGTCAACGGCATAGTAAAACTCCCCCTTGAAGGCACCGTGACCGTTGACCGGTCGGAACTCACTGCCATTCCCTATCTGTCACAGTTCAATATTGACATACAGGGAAGCGTTTCCTCTGATATTGTCTTAAAGAACAATGGCGCAAAGATCATCTTTGATGTGCCGGATTTATCTATCGACGATTCAGCTTCTGTAATCCCGCTTCTCAACACCTTCAGGAGACTTCAGGGCTCACTGTCCCTGAAAGGCAATACCGTAACGGTTGATTCCATCAGTCTTGAGG
>JBFKMY010000425.1:0-2031 GCA_041629615.1 Thermodesulfovibrionia bacterium
AGGATCTGTCTCGATTGAGACAGCTCGGCTCTGTCCTGATGTAACTGTTTACGCAGTTGAAAAAAAGGACAAGCTGGTGCGGCTCATCAATATGAACAAGGAAACCTATTCAATTCCCAACCTTCACGTCATTCATGGGAGTGCGCCGGAAAAGCTGAATGGGCTTCCCGGACCGCAGAGGGTGTTTGTCGGCGGCAGCAGCGGGGCCATGACTGAAATAATGGAACTGGTCAGCCGGAAAATGGAAGACGGCATTGTAGTTATAAACGCTGCAACGATTGAGACGCTGAATGAGGCTGTTCAGGGGCTGGAAACGTACGGGTTTGACGTTGATGTAACAGAGGTATCTGTCTCACGGTCTAAATTGATCAGCGGGAAGCGGCACATGAGTGCCCTGAATCCGATATTTATCGTCCGGGGAGAAAGAGAAAACAGGTAGCCTGACAGTTTCGTCTCAAAACCTTTACAATGCGGTCAATATGAGAGATGACAATATGAGGATTTTAAAAGTTGCTGTATTAAAACTGTTTGTAAAGACAGAGACTTTTCGTGTGGTATCGCTGTAAAGATCTTTTCAGCAAGACTGCCCGGCTGGAGTATTAAATAACAGACAATAGAGTTTTCTATGCTTGGAACATTACATGTAATAGGCATCGGCCCGGGAGACCCGGACCTTATAACTGTAAAGGCAGTCAGGATCATTCAGGAATCGGGTGTTCTCTGTGTCCCAAAGGGCAGGGAAGAGGGCAGCAGTCTTGCACTGTCTATTACTCAAAAGGCTGTCAGCCTCGAGGGGAAAGAGATTATGGAGGCCCATTTTCCCATGCGGAAAACAAGAAAGAGCGCAGATAATGATGAACTCGATGCGAAGTGGAGTGAAACAGCCAATGCTCTGCTCTCAAAGCTGCGGAGCGGCGATGATGTAGCATTTCTTACCCTTGGGGACCCGACGATTTACAGCACCTATTTTTATCTTCACGACCGGCTTCTTAAACTTCAGCCTGATCTGAATATTGAAATCGTTCCCGGCGTTTCATCCATAAACGCGGCTGCTGCGCGGGCGAATATATATCTTGGACTTGGGAATGAACGAATCGCTGTGCTGCCTGCCAATTACATGGAAAACCTGCGGACCACTCTGGAGGCATTCGATTCGATCGTGCTCATGAAGGTGAACAGGGTATATGATGAGATTGTCAAGACCCTTGATGACATGGGCCTTCTCAACCGTGCTGTGTGTGTTTCCCGGACAGGGATGGATGATGAACACATAATCCGTAACCTGAAGGACATGAAGCAGGAGGACCTGAACTACTTTTCAATGGTGATTGTAAAAAAATGACAGGCACCGATCTTCAAGCATTAAAAGAATGGTTTCATGATTATGCAATGACATTCTATTCCGACCGGGAAGAAGATCAAAAAAACATTGAGCTCAAGATTGAACATACTCACAATGTGTGCTCAGATATAACCAGGATTGCCCGGAGCCAGGGCCTCAGTGACGGTGAAATCATGCTGACGGAAACCATTGCGCTCTTTCACGATATCGGACGATTCCGACAGTACAGAAAGTATAGGACGTTCAGGGACGCTGATTCCATGAATCACGGGCTGCTCGGCTCAAGGACATTGATTGAAGAGCAGGTCCTCAAAGATCTTTCCGAACATGAGCAGGAGATCATACTGCAGACAGTCCGGTTTCACAATGCCTTTGCTATTCCGACTGTTTTTCATGGAGACATTGTCAGGTATCTCAGGATGATTCGGGATGCGGACAAAGTTGATATCTTCAGGGTATTTACCCAATACTATGAAACCCCGAAGGACAGGAGGGCCTCAGCCACTGCCTTTGGAGTACCTGACAGCCCGGAATACTCCCGGACCATGCTTGATTGTCTGTTCAGAAAAGAGGTGGCGTCCTATTCACAGATCCGGACCGAAAATGACTTTAAACTGATGAAGCTTACATGGATATACGACATCCATTTTAACGAGTCCATTGTGATGATTCAGGAAAGAGATTATCTG
>JBFKMY010000426.1:0-2030 GCA_041629615.1 Thermodesulfovibrionia bacterium
AAAACTGTCAGAAAACTCCAGCTTTCAGCAAGTAACATGCACGGTATCATTGATACGGTGCACAGAATGATTGAAGAAAAGAAATCAAAGATTTCCATAAAGCTTGAAAATAAGGAAATGCAGGAAATTGCAGATCTCATTAATACAAAATTGAAGGTATGACAGAAGCTGAATAGCACTGTAATACCTGCACGAGAAAGCCCTCTGTAGAACCCGCGCAACATTGTCGGTCAACGCTGCTGATTACCTCTGAATACATCAGGAATACCGGGAACAGGATAGACAAAACCTGAGATAGCACTATGCAAGTTGTCTCTGCGCGATTTTACTGATACACTTTTACTTATACGTCAAAATCCAATCCATAATGAGTACAGGCAAAGGAGGTTGATATGAAAAGTATATTGACTGTTCTGGTTTTTGTAATGCTGGCAGTTGCGTGCACTGATGTAACGAAACCGGCCATCGAGGGAAAGGATGTCAGTTACAGCGCCAATGGCCTGGTGATGAACGGGTATCTGGCATATGACAGAAACGCAGACGGGAACAGACCGGGAGTACTTGTGGTCCATGAGTGGTGGGGGCATGACGAATATGCCCGGAAGCGTGCGCGTATGCTGGCAGAGATGGGGTATACCGCACTTGCGGTTGATATGTATGGGGAGGGAAAACAGGCAATGCATCCTGATGATGCGGGTAAATTTTCGTCAGAGCTCATGAAGAATTTTGAAGTTGCCACGGCACGTTTTATGGCGGCCCTTGGATTTCTTAAAGAACAGTCCGGGGTTGACACTGAGAGAATTGCGGCTATCGGGTACTGCTTTGGCGGAGGAGTGGTCCTGAATATGGCCCGTCAGGGGATTGATCTTAAGGGGGTTGCAAGTTTTCACGGCGTACTTGCGGCACTCCGTCCTGCGCAGCCGGAAACGGTAAAGGCCAAAATACTTGTCCTGCATGGAGCGGACGACGCATTTATTGCGCCTGATCAGATTGAGGCCTTCAGGGAGGAGATGAGGGCTGCCGGGGCTGATTTTGATTTTATCACCTATCCGGGGGCAGTCCACAGCTTTACCAATCCTGAGGCTGATACCTATGCAAAGAAATTTAATCTGCCCCTCGGCTATAATGCAGAGGCAGACAAAAAGTCATGGGAGGAGCTGGGCAAGTTTCTTGACAGGATATTCCGGTCCGGATAGAAATACGGGCTGAAGTGCGGACAGGCTGAAGCTGGCCGATGCATAATGCCGGAAGCTGAATTTCAGGCATCTGCAATGATACATTTTCAGACCTCAATGAAATTTGTTATACTGGATGTCGAATATCCGGTAATGATGGGAAAGGTGAGGATGAAAAGTATCGGCATTAGGTTCTCTCTGATTATGCTGCTGGCCCTCTCAGGATGCTCTTCCGATGAGCGATGGGACGGGAATGTCTATCCCGATAGGGGAAAATTGCTTATTAACCACAACTCCGGAGAATTTAAGACCCTGGAGGAATGCGAAGCAGCTTCCCTGGAGATGTTAACAACCCTTAACGGACTTCAAAAGGGATATTATGAATGCGGGAAAAACTGCACCCCCGGTTCAATACATATGGATTGTGAGGAAAATATTCGCGGGAATTACTATAAGTAATTATTTGTCTGTCATCCTTGTAGTCCCGGCCAGGGGCCTGGATGATATGATGCGATAAGGGGATTGGATTGGTTGTATTCTCCGGAAAAAAGGGAGTCTGAACTGATCAGACTCCCTTTCTGTTTATCCTGTAAATTTTAGTGTTCGTATTTCAGAGGGAAGTGCTCGTGCGTATTCTTGAGGCGCTCCTTAATCTCAAATTTGTACTTGGGGTCAACTTTTTCATTAAACGGGCTATCACTGCCATGGCATTCCATGCAGTTGTTATTTGTTTCGTCAGGAATTGTGAGCCCGGCTGCCTGTACATCGCTTAGCTTAAATTTCTTGTCTTTTTTCATTATCTTACTAAAGTCTGCGCCGGGGCCGTGACAGGACTCACACTGCACATCGGTCAAA
>JBFKMY010000427.1:0-2016 GCA_041629615.1 Thermodesulfovibrionia bacterium
ATGAACAGAAGAGAGAGTCCTTTTGAGGAAATAGAACTCCTCAGGGAGATCATGCCTGATGTGCTGACGCAAACCCTTATCAGGGAAACGAATCTCTGGGGGTACAGACCGTATCCTAAAAACGTCATCGAATATGTAGTGTCCAGGATCGACATCGACGTGTGGCGGTGTTTCTCTTTCCTGAATGATGTAAGGAATATGCGCGCTGTTGCTGAGGTGGTGATGAAGAGGGGGAGACTGTTTCAGCCTGCCATCTCATTTACTGTTGCCGGCTGGACGACAAATGATTACTATCTGGGTGTGGTCAGGGACATCGTTGATCTGTGCGGCGGCGTTGATGAAATCATCGTCTGTATCAAAGATATGGCCGGTGTGGGAAGCATTAAGAGGATCGGCACTCTTATTGACACCATTAAACAGGCATATCCCGAGCTTGTCCTCCAGTATCACAGGCATATAACGGACGGGCTTGCCATGCCTGCCCTTTTGGCGGCAGCAGAAGCAGGGGTCAAGATAGTGGACGTGGAGGAAGACTCTCTTGTGCGTTTTTACGGAGAAGCGCCGATCCTGGGAGTCCATGCATACTTTGAGGAATCGGGCATACCCGTGCATCTGAACAGGAATGCAGCAGAAGCGGCAGTGCAGAAAGTCCGTGAATGGATAGGCCACTATGAATGGGCGGAGTCTCCATTTAAAGGATATGACCATACGGTCACCTTTCACAAGATGCCCGGAGGCGCGTTCCCGAGTTCCTTTGAGCAGGCGGGAAAGGGCGAATTCCTGCATTTTATGCCGGCCATTTTGAAGGTGATGTCTTTGTATAACAGGATCATCCACTACTTCGACGTTACTCCCGGATCGCAGATAACATGGGTAACGTGCAGCGGAATCGTGAACGGATATGCAAAAGAAAGGGGAGAATCTGGGGTCAGGCATCTTATCGATCTTCTTACAAAATTCATTGATCAGAAAGCGCTGGACCTTGAATCAATGGAAACGGCAGAACAGGAAGAGATACTGGTCCTTTTCAGGAATACGCCGGGAGACTTTAAGAACCTCCTGGTGGGTAATTACGGCAAGCTGCCTATGGGCTGGCCACCTGAATGGGTATACAGGAGCGCATTCGGGGATGAATGGGAGGCAAAGATCAAGGAAAGGAAGGAACTGTCTCCCCTGGACCTTCTGGAAGATGATGATCTCATCAAGCTGAGAAAAGACCTTTCTGTTGCCCTGGGCAGGACGCCTGCTGAACAGGAGTTTATTCTCTATCTTATGCATCCCAAAGATGCCCTGCAGTTTATTGAATTTCGTGAAAAATACGGTGAGGCCCCGCTTGTACTCCCTACAGATGTCTGGAGAGAGGGGCTGAAAAAACCGGGAGACAGGGTCGAATTTGAACTGTGGGGGAAACCATACTGTATAGAGCTAGTCTCAATCGGAAGCGAGCATGAAGGGGTCATTCATGTCGTCATGAAAGTGAACAGCAAGACAAGAGTATATACCATTGAAACCCCAAGAGCAAAAAAGACAGAGATCAGGATGGCAAAAGAGCCTGGCGACGTCCCCTCAGCAATAAAGGGCAATGTCTGGAGGATCGGTAATCCGCAGAGAGGCGCGATCAAGGCCGGAGATATTGTTCACAAGGGGGAGGAGATCGCAAACATCGAGGCAATGAAAATGGAAAATGCGATCGAAGCCCCATTTGACGGCCAGGTAAAAGAGGTCTGTGTTAAATTGAATGATTCGGTCAACGAAGGGCAGCTTCTTTTTGTTATTGATGAATTGCAGGGAAAATGAATATATATGATTAATAACAAGAGGAGGATGCTGAATAATTTGGTATTGCTTATGGTTGCGGGATGTCATTTGCTTTGGGAACCGCCTGACCGGGAAGTTGTTGGCCTTGTGGAAAGTTATTATCTGTTTTCTCATGGAGGGAAAGAGGTTGATGCTGAAATAATCATGCGGGAGAAATTTGACGGGGAATGCAAATGCTTCCCCATAAAAATCCGAGTA
>JBFKMY010000428.1:0-2010 GCA_041629615.1 Thermodesulfovibrionia bacterium
ATAGGAATATTCTTTTTGACGATGATTAAGCGTGCAGGGAAATGACCAGGAAGGAGTAATGATGAAATACATTATTATCGGCAACGGTGTTGCGGGCACAACAGCCGCCGCAAAGATCAGGGAGCTCGACGGGAGCGGCGAGATAACTATCCTCTCTGACGAGGCAGTTCCCTATTACAGCCGTATCCGGCTGATTGAGTATCTCGCAGAAGAAGCAAGTGAGCAGGACATTATTATTCACAAAAAAGACTGGTATGAAAAGCATGCGATTACTCTTCTTCTGAATACGTCAGTATCCGAAATAGACAGGGGAGGCAAGCGGGTAGTCACTGCTGCAGGGGAATCCATGACATATGACAGGCTTCTCATTGCAACAGGCGGATCATCTTTTGTCCCGCCTATTGCCGGTTCCGACAAAAAGGGTGTTTACACCCTGCGGACCATCAAAGACGCAGATGAAATAATCAATTATGCGGAACGGGGGAAAAATATCATTCTTATCGGCGGAGGCGTCCTTGGTCTGGAGGCAGGGAACAGCCTGAGAAAGACGGGCCATAACGTTTCTGTTGTCGAGTTCTTTCCCCGGCTGCTTCCGCGGCAGATGGACCAGGAGGGGGCGGATGTGTTCAGGGCCCAGATGGAGAGCATGGGGTTTGCGTTTTATCTCGGGGCAAAATCAAAAGAGATATTCGGAGATAAAAATGCCGGGGGGCTTCTGCTTGAAGACGGCACGAAGCTTGATGGTCCTTTAATTATCATCTCTGCCGGGGTAAGGCCGGCAGCCGGACTCTGTACTCAACTGGGCCTGACAGTGAATAAAGGGGTGGTTGTCAATGACAGGATGGAAACACAGGTGCCGGACATATATGCTGCCGGAGACTTGATAGAGCACAGGGAAAGGTTCTACGGTATATGGCCTGCGGCCCAGAAACAGGGTGAGGTCGCCGGCATAAATATGGCCGGGGGAGATGCTGCATACGAAGGGACAACGATGTCCAATGTCCTGAAAGTAGCGGGGATTGATCTTGCCGCTGCCGGCGACATCGATGCCGAAGGGAGATGCGAGTCCGTTGTTCATAAAGATAAAGAGAATTATGTATACAAGAAGCTTGTTATCAAGGATAATGTCCTGTCCGGCTGCATATTATATGGAGATATCACCGGCTATAAAAAAATACTTAAGGCTATAGATGAGAAAAAAAATATTGGCGATATCAGGGCGGACATTGAAAAGTGGGACCTGAAAGGGCTGTAATCTTACGAGGTGATTTGCCCTGATGCAGAGCTTCGTGGTATTTGTATTACTAAAGTATTCCCGGTAATTACCGAATAACTTTAGTAAACGAATAGTTTCAGGGAAATAGCGAGTTTTGTTCGTATCATTTATAATAGAAACTCATGATTAACAAAACAGGTACTATAGTGAATGATTATGCGTAATTTCATCATTGGCCTTTCTCTGTTATTTTTTGCATTGTCAGCAATGATATATGTAAAGGCACTGGGTCTTCCTGCCCGCAGTGCGCCTTCACAAAAGGCGAAAGAGGTATCGCAGCCACGGGAGCGCATGCCTGAAGCGAAGGCCGAATTGGAGCGGCTTGCCGGTGAGCAGGCGGCCAACAGGGCCCTGGTTGAACAGCTGCAGGCCACTATTGCCAGGCTTGAAGGTGAACTCACGAATAAAGATGAAGAGATGAAGGAGAATGCTGAGTCTGGCAGGTCTCAGGGCAAGGTGAGGGTTTTAACGGTATTGGGTGCAGGTGCCTTTCGTTCAGGGCAGGTTATTATTAACGAAGATCTTATGGATTCCATTAAAGAAATAGTCCCGGATATTATGGGATCACCTGAGCATCGTGTCATTATCGAGGGGCATACTGATAACATCCCTATTGCTTTGTCTTCGGGAAAGCGGTTCAGAGATAATATGGAGCTGTCCTTTCTCAGGGCAAAGGCCGTTGCCCAGGTACTGGTGAAAAACGGCATTTCTCTCGAACGTATTTCTGTAATCGG
>JBFKMY010000429.1:0-2009 GCA_041629615.1 Thermodesulfovibrionia bacterium
ACGGCTTTCGTTTTGACCTTGCAAGCGCCATGGGCCGCGGTGAAGACGGCAAACCCATGAAGCATGCGCCGTTACTGTGGAATATAGAGTTTTCAGACGTGCTCGCGAACACCAGGATTATTGCAGAAGCCTGGGACGTGGGCGGACTCTATCAAGTCGGCGGTTTTCCCGGGTACCGCTGGGCAGAGTGGAACGGGAGATACCGGGATTTGATCAGGGAATTTGTCCGCGGGCAAAAAGGCCTGATAGGTGAAGCAGCCACGCGTATAAGCGGCAGCAGTGACCTTTACCGGGCAGATGGGAAACTGCCCGTTAACAGCATTAATTACGTGACGTGCCACGATGGTTTTACGCTGTATGATCTGGTCAGCAGCAACATAAAAAACAATGAGCCTGAACAAAAGAAGCAGGCAAAGAATTATCTTGCTGTTCTGCTGCTCAGTCAGGGCGTACCGATGATCCTTGGCGGGGACGAGATACTGAGGACCCAGCGCGGTAACAGCAATGCGTATTGTCAGGACAATGAAATCAGCTGGTTTGACTGGAGCCTGGTAAAGAAAAACCATGATATATTCCGCTTTGTAAAACAGATGATAGCCTTTCGAAAACGTCATCCCGGTCTCAGGCGGCACCGTTTTTTGACAGGGCGCAAGCAACCGGGCCGTCTTCTCCCTGATGTGAGCTGGCATGGGACGAAACTTCACAAGCCGCTCTGGGCGGACCCTGATGCCCGGATCCTGGCGTACACCCTTGGATCCATTGATGATAGAGAAGAAAACATACATGTCATACTGAATATGTCGGATAAAAAAGAACTGGTGGCACTCCCCCGGATATCGGGATTGACGTGGCATGTTGCCGTGGATACTGCGCAGGTTTCTCCACAGGATATTCATGAGCCTCATAGCAGGCTGCCGGTGAGTGGTTACCGTTATCCTGCGAATCCGGGAAGCGTAGTTGTACTTGAAAGTCTGCCTTAATGTTTGTCTCCTTTCATCAGGTGCTACAATATTCATGCATACGTTTATTATGGAAATATCGGACTTCCTCATTATAGTAGCCACAGGAGTGGTCGGCGGGTTTTTTAATACCTTCGTCGGTGCCGGCAGCCTGATCACCATCCCGGTGCTGATGATAGTGGGATTACCGCCCCACTTCGCCATAGGCACAAACAGGCTGGGGGTAATTGGTTCGGATATTGCCGGATGGTATGAATTCAACAGAAAGGGAATGATCGATTATAAAGCGGCAATTATTCTCGCTGTTCCCGCATTGATCGGTGCCTTTATCGGGGCAAACATTGTGCTGGAATTCGATGAAGTACATTTAAAGAGGATCGTGGCGGGCGTAACAGTTATTATTCTGGTCCTGATCATGTTGAATCCCGGAGCCGGAGTCAGACATTCCAGGGTCAGATTAAAAAAGCATCAGTATACCATGGCAGTTATCACCAGTTTTCTCGTGGGAATATATGGAGGCTTTTACGGCGCAGGCGCAGGGACTTTTCTCTTTTACATTCTTATCCTCATTTTTGGAGAGACCTTCATGGAAAGTGCGGGCACACATAAGATAGCAAACTTTTCTTTTTCTGCAATGGCGGCAGCTATTTTTGCTTATAAAGGGGTCATTAATTATATATGGGCCATCCCCCTGTTTATAGGTTCATTTGCCGGTTCCTTTGTGAGCGCATACTATTCGGATAAGATTGGGAATGCATGGCTTAAGAGGATTTTCTTTGTGGTCGTCTCTGCTGCCGTAATCAAGTTAATGATGTAAGTTTTATTACTTACGTCTATCGTTTCCAGCCTCGAGATCACTCTCAGAGTTGAGGAATGATAGTGGAAAACAGAGAAAATCATATGGATAGTGTGCGCATACATGCATGTGTGGTATTTTTATTTAAATTATGAAATTTATAAATTTGACAGATCATCTTTTCAGGTAATAATAGTATAGGAGAAGAAAATGACCAGGTTAATTCTAACATTGATAGTTGACCTGATCATGTG
>JBFKMY010000430.1:0-1996 GCA_041629615.1 Thermodesulfovibrionia bacterium
GACCTCCGCCGCATAAAAAAGGAGAAGAAAGATAAGGATTGAGTCTGCCGGCGAGCCATGCGCTCCTCATGAAAACATATCGTTTAATTACTAGTTTAAATATCACGGCAATTAAGGTATATTAATATAAAAGGGGAGGTACTATGAGAGTAATTGCTCTGGCATTGGCAATGGTATTGCTTGCATCAGTTTCTGTCTGTTTTGCAAATGACGTTACCTTGAAAAAAGCGTACGATCTTTATTATCAGGGGGATAAGGATATGGCAATACAGATGATGGAAGATTATGTGCGGGCAACCCCGGACCCCGGTGTATTTTATTTTCTCGGGTATGCGTATTATGAAATGCAGCAGATGGACAAGGCCAATGAATACTTCAGTGAAGCATTCCGTTTAAAGGACTTCTACAGTCCCATGCCTGCACCGGAAGGTCAATAGCCTACGGTATGGAGTTTCATGATGTTCGTTTTGCTCCCTGATTCAAACGGGGAAGAGGCGATAATAACGACAGAGTCCCCCTTTTTCACCACTCCCTCCTGAAGGAGGGCCTTTTCCGATTCAGAAATCATCTTGTCTGTATTATCAGGATACTTCATGACCAATGGTCTTGTCCCCCAGTAAAGATTCATCCTCCTCCGGACTTCTTCACTGACGGTAAACGCGGTGACCGGAACTCCGGGCCTGAACTTTGATACGAGAAGGGCGGTAAAGCCGCTCCGGCTGAAAGCAGCAATGGTCCGTGCCCTGATGTCCATTGCCGAGGAACAGGCAGATTCAGCAAGCGCCTGTGCAAAGTGATGCGAGACGGCACTCGTCACGTGAGCCAGCGGTCTCTGCATTTCCGTGTGCCTGATTATTCTGTCCATCATTCTTAACGCCTGTACAGGATACTGGCCGATTGAGGTCTCCGCCGACAGCATCAGTGCATCAGATCCGTCAAGCACTGCATTGGCGACATCCGCTGCTTCGGCACGTGTGGGGGTCACGTGCCCGGTCATCGATTCCAGCATCTGCGTTGCGGTGATAACGGGTTTCATTGCAGCGTTGCACTTTTCAATGAGGTCTTTCTGGATCAACGGGACATTTTCCGGCGGCAGTTCCACGCCCAGGTCTCCCCTGGCCACCATGAGACCGTCAGCGGCCTCAATTATTTCATCAATATTATCCAGCGCGTGTCTGTTTTCAATTTTTGCAATGACCGGGATGTCCGATTTCCGGACCTTCAGCCATTTCTTCACCTCCAGAATGTCTTTCCCGGTACGCACAAAAGACATTGCAATATAATCAATCCCCAGCTCTATTGCGTATGCCAGGTCTTTGCGGTCTTTCGCGGTAAAGCCCGCACCCGATATCATGGTCCCCGGAAGATTGACCCCCTTTTTTTCTTTCAGAATGCCGCCTTCAATGACTTTGGCCGTTACTCCCGCCTTTTCTGCTTTAGTCACTTTCAGCTGAATCAGTCCGTCATCAATAAGGACCCTGTCACCGGCCTTCACGTCCCTGGCAAGATACCGGTATGAAAGCGGAAGCTCTGAACTGCTGCCTTCTATGTCCCTTGTGGTAAGAAGGAGAGTTGCGTTCTTCTTGAGAACCGCTGCGCCGCCCTTGAGCCTGCCCACCCGGATTTTGAGTCCTTTAAGGTCCTGCAGTATTGCAACAGGAGCATTATACTTGCGGGAGATATGTCTGATATGCTCCACCGCTTTGCCGTGTTCGGCCCGGGACCCGTGGGAAAAATTAAGCCTGGCAACATTCATCCCGGATTTAACCATTTTTTCAATAATATGCCTTGAACTGCTGGCAGGGCCTATGGTGCAGACAATTTTAACGTTTCGCGTCGAGCTTTTCTTCATAATTGTCTATCCATCGGGGCGTTTTCCCCTTTTCGAAACACGTATGTTTTTCCCAGTGGTCCCCTTTTTCCTTGAAATCAGAACGGTAATGGGCCCCTGCGCTCCCTTTTCTAAAGAGAGACGCATCTGTTATTAAACGGGCAA
>JBFKMY010000431.1:0-1970 GCA_041629615.1 Thermodesulfovibrionia bacterium
CCCTGCAAGCTCATCTGCCTTGATAAGCGGTCGGGTGCATCAGCAGCGAGAAATACCGGGGCGGGAAACAGCAGCGGAGATTTTATCTTTTTCACTGATGCGGATTGCCTTCTTCAGAAGGATACGCTTTCTATTATAAACAGGACCCTGTCCGGCACTACACCGGATGTCGTCATAGGGGGGACGTATTCCCGGATGTCCTATGACAGGACATTTTTCAGTACCTTCCAGGCTGTTTTTGTCAATTACTCGGAGACAAAAAAAGTGATAGATCCTGATTATATAGCCGCCCACGCCATGATTATTGCGCGCCGGACGTTCGAAGAGAGCGGCGGGTTTCCTGAGGATTTTCTGCCGATAATTGAAGATGTTGAATTAAGCCACCGGCTGCGGAGGGCAGGATGCAGATTTATGATGAATCCGGACATCCAGGTCCGGCACATATTCAATTTCTCCCTGATAAGATCTCTGCGCAACGCGTTTAGAAAAACTTCATACTGGTGTATCTACTCGCTTCATAATAAAGACGTGTTTACCGACTCGGGTTCAGCCTCGGTAGAGCTTAAGACCAATGTTGTTACCTATTTCATTAACCTATTCTTAATGGCACTGGCCGCACTACTTAATAATGCGGCATTCATATATCCGGTGCCGGTGATTTTCATGTATAACATTTTTATTAATAGACGGTTCTTAAAGGTATTCCATGAAACAGGCGGCATGGTATTCGCTGCTGCGGCGTCTCTGTACTACACAATGCTTTACACTGTTCCTGTAGGCACAGGCGCATTTACGGGATTAATGAAATATTTACTCAAGGGCGCTAAATAAAATGACATATTCTCCTTTTCGCCATTTAGGTTCCGTGTTCCGCAAGGGCAGCCCGATCCAGCTGACGTTCTTCCTCACGCGAAGGTGCAATTCAAAATGTTCCTTCTGCTTCTATCTTTCAGACAGGCACAGGTCAGAAGAGAAACAGGATGAGCTCTCCACGGAGGAAATTGAAAAAATATCTTCATCTATGGGAAACCTGCTGTGGCTTGCTTTTTCAGGGGGGGAGATATTTCTTCGGGACGATATCGCTGCAATCACCAGGATGTTTTATGAAAGGAATAAACCGTCGATTATCCTGTTCCCGACAAACGGTCTGCTGACGGACGTCATAACAGAAAGGATAGTTGACATAGCGGAGCACTGTAAAAAAAGCACGATCGTAGTAAAGCTTTCTCTTGACGGACCCGAGGCCATACATGATCAGATACGGGGGAGGGAAGGCGGTTTTCAGCAGACAATGAAAACATACACTTCCCTGGCAAAACTGCTTGATGCGTATCCAAATTTTGAACTCGGGATTAATACCGTCTTCTGCTCGGCGAATCAGGACCGCATGGATGAGATCATTGCCTATGTGAGCAGGCTGGATAGAATCAAGACTCACACGGTGTCCCTTGTGCGGGGAAAGGGACTGCAGGAAATTGATATTGAAAAATACAGGAAGACGATTGATACACTTGCGGATAATCTGAGAAAGAAGGTCTCCGGCACCTACAGTTTCAGCGGGTCGGGGATAAAGGCCGCCCAGGACATAGTACAGCGGCGTCTTATTTATGAAACGGAGACAAGGAAGAACAAGCAGCTTGACTGTTACGCGGGGAAGCTCAACCTCGTGCTGACGGAATCAGGAGATCTCTATCCCTGCGAATCATTTACCATGAAGATGGGCAATGTTCGGGAGAGCAGCTATGACATTACCCGGATCATGAGGTCTCCTCAATCCCGGAAAGCGGTTGCCGCTATCAGGGACAACGGCTGTTTCTGTTCTCATGAATGTTATCTCATGACAAATATATTGTTTAATCCCTTACTGTATCCGCATCTTTTTATGGAATATTTGCAGATGAAACAGGTAGGGCACTAAAGAAGAGCAGGTTTTTTACCGAAAAGTTAAGTGTAAGAAATTGCAATCGTCA
>JBFKMY010000432.1:0-1969 GCA_041629615.1 Thermodesulfovibrionia bacterium
GGCAATTTTTCATGCGGCCCGGACTCATTCATCCACAGATTTTTTGAAAAGACCATGACGAACAAGCCATTCCTGCAGATCGAGATCGACGAGCACAGCGCCGATGCCGGTGTCATTACCCGGTGTGAAGCATTCCTTGACAGTATAAGCGGCAGGGTCCACACGAATGGAAGTAAACCGAAGAAACCATCGGCTTCTGCCCTGAAGAAGGGAAAGGAAAAAAAGACAGTATTCATCCCTCGTATGTCGGACCATGCATTTGGTTTGGCAGCTGCATTCAGGACCTGCGGTCTTGAGGCCGAAGTAATGGATGTTCCTGATAGTGAAACAGTAAAGATCGGCCGGCGGTTTGTATCAGGGAAAGAGTGTTATCCCTGTGCCATAACCACCGGGGACATGGTGAAGAAGGTAATGTCACAGGGCTTTCAACCGGACAGGTCCGTATTTTTCATGCCCTCCGGAGCAGGACCGTGCCGCTTCGGACAATATAATGTTCTTCACAGACTCGTACTTGACGATCTGGGCCTTCCCCATGTACCGATATATGCTCCTAATCAGGATGAATCGTTCTACACGGAACTCGGCGTGGTGGGAAAGGATTTTTCACGACAGGCGTGGAAAGGAGTTGTAGCCATAGATCTGCTGCTCAAGTGCCTCCATGAAACAAGGCCTTATGAAAAGGACAGGGGAGAGACGGACAATCTTTACAGTAAGTACCTCGCTATGATAGGGGAAACCCTCCAGCACAGTAACGGCGCCATGTCCCAGTTTTTACATGACGTGCGCCGTTCATTTGCTGAAATACCGAAAAATGATGAGGATAAACCGCTTATAGGCATTATAGGAGAGATATTTGTACGGCACAATGCTTTTGCGAATGAAAATATAATCAGAAAAATCGAGGCCCTCGGAGGTCAGGTATGGCTTGCGCCGATAGAGGAGTGGATCTATTATGTGAATTTAATGGGCCTGCGCAAGGCCCTGGTGAGACTCAGAAACAAGGGGTTTTCCAGAAAAAATGCAACGGACCTTTTGACCACCATGATTACAAGGCGCGTGCAGAACAAAATCGAACATGAATTTTCAAAGCCCTTTGACGGATTTTTAAAAACGCTCAGAGAGCCCTCAACAAAAGAAATCCTCGCCAATGCATCACCCTACCTCCATGATTCCTTTGAAGGTGAGACCATCCTCAGCATGGGTAAATCGGTGGACTTTGTAAAAAAAGGTGCATCTGGTATAATTAGTGCGATGCCTTTCGGCTGTATGCCCGGAACAATTGTAAGCGCCCTTTTAAAAGGACTGAAACAGGACAGGGGAATACCGTGCCTCAGCATAGCCTATGACGGGGCAGAGGCCACGTGTTCGGACATCCAGATTGAAGCATTTATGCACCAGGCAGGCAAATACAGCAAAAGGGCTGTGAGCGGTTAGCTGTCCGCTGATATCGGCAATCCATTTTATTCTGTTATGATCAGCTCATAGCTGACTGTTATACGACGAAAAAGGAGGTACATGGATGGGCAATGTTGTAAAGTGGCGCAAGAAGAAGATGAGCAAGCACAAGCACAGAAAACTTCTGAAAAGAACCAAGCACCAGAGAAGAAAATAAGGTTTTAATGACATACATTAAAACTGATAAATATAACGCAAAAAGGGGCGGAATATAGGGCCCCTTTTTATATGCCTTCATGAAGCACGCTGCCTGATATAATGAGGAATGATGTAAGCATGTCCCTTTATGCTGATGGAGAGGCACTGTCCTTTTTTTAAAAAAGAAGCCACAATTAAATTACCCCTCCCCGCTTTGCAAAACGTATCCCTTCAGTTACGGGTAGTATAGTATGTCGTACAGAAGGATTCCCGACAAGCGTGAATGACAGAACATTTATTATGCCCTATGTTGTCATTCCGGATTGCCTGCCTGCCGGCAGGCTGGTCCGGAATCTTTCTTCTTGACCGCCCGCAA
>JBFKMY010000433.1:0-1966 GCA_041629615.1 Thermodesulfovibrionia bacterium
CTGCTCTTTACTGCCTTGACCTGCATTTCCACTGTCCAGCCAAGATTATCATTCATATTCAGCGCCAACAATTTATCAAACCTGATGGCCCTGAAAGGGCCCACGTCAGTATACGAAAAACCATAGAACATTTTTATTAACGTTGTCGCAAGAAGATTGCCGAAACGAACGGGAATCCGCAACGCCCCTTCTTCGCTCTCGCCCGTTACCCGTGATCCGCACACAAGATCATACCCTTCCCGGACAATGGGATCAACAAGTTTAATGATCTCATCAGGATGATCGCTGTAATTGCCGTCTACAAAAACCACGATATCGGGATTTTTTGTCTTAAGGTATTCTATCCCTTTCAGAAGCGGGTAACCATACCCTCTCCTCGCTTCAAACAGCAGGGTCGCCCCCTTCTCCCGTGCTATTGAGGGGGTGTTATCAGTGCTTCCGTTGTCGATAATGACAACCTCGTCCACGAGCTCATCAGGGATATCGTGGAGCACAAGAGGTAATGTTTGTTCTTCGTTCAATACGGGAATCAGTACTGCTATGGTTCTCTCAGAAAGCATGGCTCTCCTGTCAATTTGCTGCCCTGAGTCATTATAATAACACATTTTCTTGCGATGGAATTTTGAATTCAGTCGGGGCTAAAAATATACTGAAGAGAAGGGGGCAGGACGACAGATGCTATCGGGGTGAAGCAAAATGGGCCTTCATCTTACTGTATCCAAAGGAGAGATAATTCATGAACGCCCTCGGGGAATCGCACTGCGAAATTATTTTCCTGACATAGCGGGGGCGGGCATATAAATACCAGAACGACTTCTTCTTCAGCTCCGTAAGTTCATCGGCTGTCAAATGATAGGTCCGCACATAGGATTTGAAATGGTCATAGACCGTATCATAGACCCCCTCAACAATAAGTCCGTCTCTTTTTGCAATTTCATAATATTTCGTTCCCGGAAAGGGAAAGGGCAGTATTATTTCAAAATAATCCCCGTCAAGCTCCCTCGCAAAATCAAAGGTCTTCATCACCGTCTCCCGGCTCTCCCACGGCATCCCTATCATAAATGTCAGAAACGTCTTCAGACCCTGTTTCTTTGCAAGCCTCATCGCCTCCCTCGACTGCTCAAGCGTGATCCCCTTGTTTGTTAAATCAAGGATTTCCTGGTCCCCGCTTTCTATCCCGAAGGATACCAGCCAGCATCCGGCTTTCTTCATCCATATCAGCCTTTCTTCATCTATCTGGCTCACACGGTTGTTTGCCACCCACTGGATATCCAGCTTTCTGCTGATTATTTCCCTGCACACTTCAATCACCCACCCCTTGTCCCACGAAAAAGTGTCGGCCCTGAAGAAAAAGTCCCTTATCCCATACTCCCGTACACAATGCTCCAGCTCATCCGCTACATTTTCAGGTGACCTGAGTCTCAACCTCGTCCCGCTCACCACCGAACTCAGACAATAGATGCACTGCGCAGGACACCCACGCCCCGTCTGCACCGTCGTCTGTATTTCGCCCGTGTCAGGCCGTACATACTTTGCCTGATCTATCAGGTGTCTTGAAGGAAAGGGAATTGCGTCAAGGTCCTCAATAAAGGGCCTTGCCGGATTCTCATATATTCTCCCCTTCTTTCTGTAACAGATACCTTCTATCTCTTTCCAGTCAATGTCCCGCGCAATATCGCGTATGGTCCATTCAGGTTCCCCTACAATTGCCATATCAAGCTGCTCACACCACTGCAGTCTCTCAACAGGCCGCATTGTGGTGTCCCCGCCTTTTGCTATCGTAAGTATCTCCGGGTTGATCTCTTTGGCCATCGTGCATGCGCGCAGGTCTTCCTTATAGGACGTAATCGTGGTGTAGATAATCAGCATGGTCGGCGAAAAACCCCTTATGTCCTCTTCTACCGCCTCCCACCGGTCATCTTCAACAGGATAGTCCCTGATTTTGCATACATGCCCCTCCTGCTCA
>JBFKMY010000434.1:0-1959 GCA_041629615.1 Thermodesulfovibrionia bacterium
AGCCATCGCCGTCTTGATGTCCCCGACACCTGATGTTACGGCATTGAGCGATATAAAAAGGGCATCAGTCTTCCTGGCAATTAAGTGGGCGAGTGCGGTTTTTCCCGAACCCGGAGGCCCGTAAAGTATCAGCGAGACGATAGTGTCCTGCTCTATCGCTTCTCTAAGTGCCTTGCCGGGACCCATTATATGGGACTGTCCGACAAACTCTTCCAGAGTACCGGGCTGCATCCTCCATGCAAGAGGGACCCTTCTGGTGGTCCTGAATAATTCCATGCCCTAACAGGGACTGTCCCTGCCTCCACATTGCAGTGCGGCATATGAAACGGGATTTAACAGAAGATGTTTTACAGAGGGAAGAGTATTAAATCATTCAATAAAAAAAGAATCTATTTGCTTGACCCCGAAAAATACTTTATTTTTAAGAAAAATATTCCTGCGAAGTCGGTAAAGTTCGATATATTTTTTATGAATATTCAATTACTTTTAATCCTGTCCGTAAACACTTCGGTTAAGTCCTGTTCCGCAAACTGCAAAAAATGTCACCCACCTTGCCGTGTAGAAACAAACTTGAATCCCTGTTAAAACAGGTGGGTGCCTTGAAAACAAGATCAGGCTTATTCCCCATTACAGGGCGCACAACACTTGCTTTATACCAGCTCCCAGATTCTCGAATGTCGGAAAAAGTTTGATTTCCTATCACTAACAAGGCAGGCAGCTCCTTTTTCCCTTATTTATAACAGAAAATATGCTTATTTATCAAGTAATATATATATGTTACAGCTACCCATAACTCTATATAAGCCCGTAATTTACAAGGACATTTTTCAACTTTTCCCTGTTCTCAGGGGCCATCTCACAGAGGGGCAGCCTCAGTTCTTCCTCGATTTTTTTCATCAGGCTCAAAGCGGTTTTCACTGATATGGGATTCGTCTCTATAAACATACCGTTATTTAATGGCTCGAGTTTGAAGTGAAGTTTTCTTGCCTCGTCATACTTGCCCTCATTCAGAAGCCTGCACATATCGGACAGGTCTTTAGGCGCCACATTTGCCGAGACAGATATAGTGCCCTTTCCGCCGAGCGCCATTAACGTGAATGTCGTAAAATCGTCTCCTGAGAGTACTGTGATTTTATCTCCGCAGAGACGGATGATCTCACTTACCTGACCCATATTTCCTGTGGCCTCCTTGATGGCCACTACATTATCGAACTCTGCAAGCCTGGCAACAGTTGCAGGCAGCATGTTCAGAGCTGTCCTGCCCGGGACATTGTACAGTACCATCGGTATGTCAACTGCATCAGCTATCGCCTTATAATGCCTGTACAGGCCCTCCTGGGTGGGCTTGTTATAATAGGGTACTACCAGCAGGGCTCCGTCAGCGCCGAGCTCCTTCGCCTTTGTGGTCATCATGATAGTTTCACTGGTGGAGTTGGCCCCGGTGCCGGCAATAACGGGCACTCTTTTATTGACAGTCTGGATTGTAAGCTCAATCACCCGGTAATGCTCGTCATATTCCAGGGTGGCAGACTCGCCTGTTGTTCCGCAGGGGACGATTGCATCCGTTCCCTCTGCAATGTGCCATTCGATAAGGTCGGTCAGGGCCTTTTCATCGAGCTTGCCGTTTTTAAATGGTGTAACTATCGCAACTATCGAACCTTTAAACATAGTTCCTCCTAAATATCAAATTTAATCTGAGATATAAATTTTATGGGAAAGCAGGAGTTAAATCAAGCAATGGTGACTATAAAATTGACACCTCGGGAGTTTTTCTGATATTTTCATTGTTATGAATGAAAATGTTTGTGAATTAAGGACAATTCTATATAATGTTTGATCTTGGCACACAGGAACTAATAGTTATATTCATAGTAGCATTTCTGGTCTTCGGTCCAAAGAAACTGCCGGAATTAGGCAGGACCCTTGGAAAGGGAATGCGTGAACTGAAGAATGCGATGC
>JBFKMY010000435.1:0-1950 GCA_041629615.1 Thermodesulfovibrionia bacterium
CATGTCATTATTTTAGAAAAAACGGTGACGGGAATACATGATTTCCATCACATTCCCGGCTTGCCCGAGTACATATCGAGGTTCAATCTCGATATCACATTCATGTCACTCAGGTTTTTTTCCCTGAACTTTTGCACACAGCTGTCATACCGGGCTGCCTTTCGGCTGTCTCCCTGTATTTTCAGCGCCAGTTCGTTGTCCAGCAGGGGAGGGCAATCGCCCTGACAGGTCAGGACATAGCAACCGCACATAAACAGGGGGAAACTCCCTGCGTGGATAAAGGAATCCTCATCAATGATTTCTCCCGATTGAGCATCGTGCCTGATATGGTATGCCTTGAACGTCGAAGCATCAGGAGCAGCGCTCTCTTCTCTTCTCCCAAGTACATGAATAATATCCCCTTCCCATCGCACGACATCAATGTATTCCAATAGGTCTTTCCCGGATTTCATCTCTCAATACCTGCATATTCCTTTCCTGACACTATATTCATTCTATACCACAAAAATGAGATCCATGTGTGAAGATGCTATAAGACTTTGTATTTCTGAACTTAATCAAGACAGTCACAATGACGGCAGCGGAGAATAAAGGGGTATGATTCAAATCATATTCAATATCAGACAGGCGATCGTACTATTATTGATAAATAGAGAGCTAAGCAATAGTGCAGGAGGGATATTATGGACAGGGATTATGGATTGATAATGATGAAAACATGGGCTATTTTCATACCCCTGATTTTGACGCTCATTCTCGTTCTTACTCCCTCTCATGGATTAGCCGCATCCTGCCCTCCGACTGAACCCGACGCCCTGGGGCCGTACTACAAACCGGAGGCGCCTGAACGGACAAGCGTAGGAAAGGGATATGTCCTGAGCGGTGTGGTTCGGTCATCGGCAGACTGTTCTCCGGTAAAGGGGGCAAAAATAGAAATATGGATGACCGGTCCCGACGGCAACTATGATGACGATCACCGGGCAACTCTGCACTCTGACAGGGAGGGCACATACAGGTTTGAGAGCAACTATCCCCGGAGTTATTTCTGGCGTCCGCCCCATATTCATATGCAGGTTACTGCTCAAGGGTTCGGGAAGCTGATTACTCAGCATTACCCTGAAAAAGGCATGACATCGGGTTCTTTTGACCTTGTGCTGATACCGTTAAAAAAATAATCCGGTCTCTGGAACATTCGGATGCAGACAAAGGTTAATATGCTGAGCGAATCCGTCCTGACCTTCTGTCAATAATGACTCGATCGACCACGCGGCCCTCTTTGTCCATGATTTCTGCGTCGAAGTAATGCTTCTTTTCCCTGATCCTGCCGATTGTTGCGCTGTTCTGATAATACTCTCTCAGGACACCGCGGGCCGCGTCCTCATTCATGACTGTACTTCGCTCTCCGTAGCGACCCTTTCCCGGACGGCCGTAAAAATATTTCTTGTTTTCAGCATAGGTGCTTGAAGAAATGAATGGGTCAGAGGGAACAGAATGTCTGTGATCACGGGGTCCTGCCCCTGCATCCAAAGAGGTAAGGAGGAGTACCCCAGCGACAAGTATGCCTGCTACAGCCATTCTCTTCACCGGTTCTTCCTCCGTTCTCTCTTAATTTGAGACGCGTCTGCTTTATATCATTATAGAACCTGTCTTATAACTGGTCAACGAGTCATGTCTCTGCGTTCAATAATCATAGTCACGATCCCAGCGGTAGTCGTGGCGCGCATCACGCATTCCTCTTCTGTATTGCAGACGTTTCCATTCATGACGGTACCCTTTCCTGTAGGCTTTACCCCAGTGTCTGCGGTGCTTTTTGTGCTTCGGTTCAATATAAATAACTTTTGTCCTTTCAATGTACCGCGGAGGACCGCCATGAACATACACGGGTTCAGGATAGGCCCCTCCCCGGGCTATTGCCTGCATCACCGGTATTCCGAGCAGAACAATTCCCGC
>JBFKMY010000436.1:0-1947 GCA_041629615.1 Thermodesulfovibrionia bacterium
AGCCTCGAGTATCCCAGTTTTTTGAAATTATCGGCGGTGTCCCCTGAGCCCGAACCTTCAGCAATAATGACCTCTGTTATTCCCGCTTTCTTTAATGCTTGCAGTATTCCCTCAACAACGCGCACATCGGTTGTTACAGGAGGTGCTGATGGTTCCACGAGATTGGGCTTGATGACAACAGGTTTTTCAGGCACATTATGTTTGAGTAAATCCATTGTAATGAAATATGCAGCCTCTGTGATGTTATTGGCCTGTTCCGTGAAAATCATGAGAATTCTGATAAGGGTTGAATAATTCCAGGATTCACGTGAATCCTCCTTCTTTTATCTATTGTAGCGTTTAAGGTCAGAAACATAAAATCCTCCACGGAAGTGATATACTTTCAGTAAAAGGCAGGCGCAATGAAGTCAAAGAGATTTGTTTGTTCCCTTGCCGGAATTGTGCTGACCGTGTTGCTGGTGATCGTCGTCTCCCTTGATCATAAGGAAAAAACTGCTGAAGTGGCAGCCGCCGGCAGGGCGCGCGATCACGCCTTTGAGGGAGAACGCAGGAGTGCCATGAAGTCCGCCATTCAACGCAACCTGAAAAAGACCGTTTATGTCCTTGCGCGCGATATCGGGTCAAGAGGGTACCTTCAAACAGATGCATTACAGAGTACCATGGATTATATTACATCGGAATTGCGAGGGTACGGGTATACGGTCCTTGACCAGCCCTATGAATACAAAGGGAGGACGTATAAAAATATTTATGTGGAAAAAAAGGGGACGCTGGCGCCGGAGACGCTCATCCTTGTCGGCGCTCACTATGATACTGTTTCGGGGACCCCGGGCGCAGACGACAATGCCAGTGCCGTTGCAGGACTTCTTGAACTGGCAAGACTGCTCGCCCTGAGCCCGCTTCCCATGAGTCTGCAGTTTGTTGCCTTTACCCTTGAGGAACCCCCCGTGTTCCGGAGCAGGCATATGGGGAGTTATGTATATGCCAGACACCTCCAGCAGACGGGCAGGAAGGTCGAGGGTATGATCTGTCTCGAAATGATAGGGTATTTTAATGATGATCCTGACAGCCAGTTCTTTCCTCTTCCTTTTATGAAATGGATATATCCGGACAGGGGAAACTTTATTACCCTTGTGAGCAATCTTCAGTCAAGGAGATTTTTAAAGCGTGTGCAAACGGGCTTTAAAAAGGGTTCGGACCTGCCGGTGGAGACCCTCTCCAGCCTCTCTCTTGTCCCGGGAGTAGATTTCTCGGACCACCGGTCCTTCTGGAAATGGGGGTACAATGCCCTTATGGTGACTGATACGGCTTTTTACAGAAATCCCCACTATCATGGACCGGGGGATGTCCCCGAAACGCTTGACTATGACCGGATGGCCGATGTTGTGCTCGGCCTTAAATCAGCAATAGAACATATTGCAGAAAAGTGAAGATCGCGATCATTCCTGAGGGCCCGGACGGCCCCTGACCGCTTCGTGGCATTTAAAGCACTGGTCTTTCGGAGGGTGCTCTTTCTTGCGCGGATACCCCTTATCATCACCGTGGCAGTCGAAACACTGTATCTCATCGGTAATACTCAGATGATCATCATCGGAAGGGAAGGGGATGACCGTTTCCAGTGAAAGGACATATAAGGTAACAGGCACGAGCAGGATGAGCGCGAAATAAAATATGTGTTTTTTCATAATGTAAATACCCCTTAAAATGTAACAGAAATAGCCGTATTTAAACAAGTTTTGTGCCTATGGGGTTTCGGGGTTGATACTGAAGCACTTCCGGCCGGGCAGCAAAAGCTATGTGAGCAGTTTTTCCAGTTCCGTTAAATCGAAGGACGTCTCATGCGCCTTCTTCATCCACCGTGCGCAGCGGTTTGCATCGAGCGGTATTCCCAGAGGGGAAATGCCCGTCTCAATGCACAGCCTCATTCCCATGGCAAGCTCTGGCACA
>JBFKMY010000437.1:0-1947 GCA_041629615.1 Thermodesulfovibrionia bacterium
ACAGTTGAGCAGCCAGTGGTGCTGATCCAATTCATCCGGGGTGATGGGGATATGCTCCTCGCTTCTGGCAAGGTTCACCATGGCCCTGATACGGGCATCAGATTCGGATTTCTCGGCATGCCGGGCGATGGCTTTCCGGTCCACGGAATCATCGGCTCCGGATGCTTCATTATATATTTCCCGTACCGCATCCCGGAACCACACCGGTCTCTCAAATATTATGTATATGAGGATGATTCCGAGAATCGGGATGGGAATAATGATGTCAACAAGGCCTAAAAGGATGATACCGATAATGGACTTTTTCTTTAAACTCATAGCTGATTTACCAGTACAACATCTAAAAACAGCCGAGGTCACATTTTTTTATTTTTATCATAAGCCGGTCTGCTGTTTTTCCTGCTTCCTTGTAATTTGTTCCCGTTTCTTCGGCTATCGTTCTCAGTAGGGCGCAGGTTATTTTACCCCCCCTTGCTTCCTCTTTGATGCGTTGTTCCAGCTGTATGTTCTTCGGCATAGATAGAATAGTATCAAATGAGTATTCAAAAATCCAGGGACCGATTATTGACCTCCGTCACCATACCTTCTATAATGTTTCAAAAAAGCCTTCCATTCAGCGAGAGTATAGTAGACCCTGATGAAAAAGTATATAGATAAAATATCGCCCTTTATTGTCATGGATATTCTTGCAAAGGCACGGACCATGCCTGATGCCATCCATATGGAAGTAGGGGAGCCTGACCTTCCTCCATCCGAAAAGGTAACCGATGCGTATATAAAAGCCATTAAGGACAAAAAATCCCACTATACCCCTGCAAAGGGGCTGCCTGAATTGAGAGAAAAAATAGCAGAGAATTATCAAAGAAAATACAATGTCACTGTTTCGCCTGAACGGATAATCATTACGCCCGGTACATCAGGGGCATTCATGGTTGTCTTTGCCCTGCTTACGAGCAGGGAAAAGAGGCTGCTTCTGTCAGACCCTTCCTATCCCTGTTACAAGAACTTTGCGTACTTTCTTGACACTGAGCCTGTATTTGCCCCAATCAGTAAAGAAACACATTATGAAATACTTCCCGGTGCTGCTGCGTCATTATCAGACATCGGTGCAGTCGTGGTCTCATCCCCTGCAAATCCTATCGGGAATCTGTACCGGAAGGAAACCTTGACTGGACTGGTCCGGCTGTCCGAAAAGGCCGGCTTCCGGTTTATATCCGATGAGATCTACCATGGACTGGTCTATGATCAGAAGGAACACACAGCGCTCGAGTTTTCCGACAGCGTTGTTGTGGTAAACGGTTTTTCAAAATATTTCTGCATGCCGGGGTACAGGCTGGGATGGATGATACTGCCGGAAGAACTGGTGCGCAAGGCGGAGATTATTATTCAGAATATATATATCGCTGCCAGCACCCCGGCACAGTATGCTGCCCTTGAGGCATTTGATGATGAACACCTGCAGAATGTGAGAAACACCTTTAAGCAGCGGAGAGACTTTCTCTATAATGAACTGAAAAGCCTGTTCACTATTGATGTACCCCCTGACGGTGCCTTCTACATCTGGGCTGACATCAGCCGTTACAGCAATGATTCGATGGAGTTCTGCAGGGAACTGCTCGACAAAAAGGCTGTTGCAGTCACTCCTGGCATTGATTTCGGCGGTAATAAGACAGGGCAGTATGTGAGATTTGCCTATACGCAGGAGAGAGAAAAGCTCAGGGATGGAGTGAAACGAATAAAAAAATTTTTGCATCATTCAGGATAATTTTCACGCGGCCCGTGGGAGCACGCTGTTATACTCATTGCCCTCCTGTCCTTCATCCTTAGGATAAATCCCTATTTTCTTTATGTAATTTATGGATTGTATGGTAAGAGAAAGATACCAGGATCACCGAATCCGCGCTCTCTTTATTTGCGCAACTACGCAAATAATAAGAAAAAAATACT
>JBFKMY010000438.1:0-1943 GCA_041629615.1 Thermodesulfovibrionia bacterium
TACGCGCTTCCATCTTTTGGGATATAGATTGCCTCCTGGTATTGCTTGTATCCCAGGACCAGAAATATGAACAGCAGGATAAGGATCAGAAGCAGTTTTCTGAAATAACGATGTTTGACGACCGGGTTTTTAATGACCCGCTGAACGGCTTCATTATCCTTGAACATAATGATTTTCTTGAATTTATCTTTATCCTTGAACATCATGCATCTCCATCATAGAATGAATTATATAAAACAGAAAAGGGTAAACGGTTTATTTTGCTCCGGGTTGCGCTGCTTGATAGCCTGCTGCGTAATCTATCATAACATACGTGGTAACTAACCCGTGATTCCTTTCATAATACGTATCTGCCACCGGGATTCTCTCTAGCGTTTCGGCAAAGTCCTTTGTGGAGCATTCATGCGCGATTTCCATTCTATAATCACTGCCGGCAGCCGATATATAATACCGCGCATCCACCCCGTCGGGGCGTTTTCTGAATTCGGACGCGTACTGTTCCGATACAGTTGTGTTGCGAGGGGATGATGCCTTTTCAGATAAACCCTGGCCGGATACCTTGCTGTCTGCTTTATTTGACTTGCATGTGATGATGCCTGCAAGCTCGAGGTCTGTTGCATCTTCCGATTTGCCCTGGCCGGTTACCGTCCCATACGTATCAATAAATTGAGCAAGCTCACGCAGGGCGGAAAAGTAGGCGTCCCGCTCGCTTATGAAATGGCCGCTGTGAACCCCGACAGCATGAAATGCATGATCGTCCTTCCAGTATGATTTTTTTGTCCATCCGGGGCGGTGATCACGGGACTCCCGTGCGCTGTAATCATTGCATGATACCGCTGCAAGAGCAGCCAGACAAAAAAAATATATAGATAATCTGCGCAGGAGCCGGACTGTTATATGACGCGTATTCATGATTATGGTCCCCGGTCACATGGTTGTTTACATGTTCTGGTATAATTCCATCCTCTGCTTGACCCGCCTTATATAATCCCGTGTTTCTTTTGGCGCTTCTTTGTCGATAAATTCTAAAATGTCTTTATCGCTGGCATTATCGATATCATATTTGCCGACGATGCGTTTTTTTACATTTCCCGGCCCCCAGTTATACGCGGCAATACTCAGGGATTCCTTGTTCGATTCGTTTTTGATCTCATCAAGATATATGCTGTTGAGGATGTGATAATAGGTGGAGCCGAGCAGCACGTTGTTGTCAGGATTATATAAATAGTCGGAAGGGAGAAGTTTTTTCTCCTTGTGTAAATAATAGTATGCGTCCATCGCCCCTGATTTCGGCACGAGCTGCATAAGCCCGAAGGCCGGTATGTATGACTTGGCCATGGGGTTGAAATATGATTCAGTATGTATCAATGCGTATATCAGCGCCGGTTCGAGGCTGTATTTAGCGGCATAGCTGTTGACCTGCTCTTTATATTTCTCAGCCCTTACCTTGAGATGTTCGGGTACCATCTTTACCTTAACGTTCACTTTTACCCGGGGGACACCGTCTTTGGCCACGACCGGTTTGTCCTCGACCTTCATCTCCGGGGCAACATGTTTCTTGACGTACTGCCCGCTGTTTTCCTCTGTTACCTTCCTGCCTTCGGGGTCTTTTATCTGGTCCTTGAGTACCTCGGTTTTTACTTCGTTGTCTGATGAAAGGACTTTCTTGATCTGTTTTTCGATCTTCTTCTCAGCTATTTTTTTGGCCTTTTCCTGTTCGGCCGGAGTGATTTTGCCGGTGTCCGTTTTTTTATCTTCTTTCAGCTCCTCTACAGGTACCAGGGTCGTAAATTCCACTTCCCCCTTTTCAAAATCAACGGTGCTTCGGGTATCCACAGACGGACTGTAATTCACCCACTGCTTGTTTGACGAATCCTGAAACGTGTCCCACTGCTTCTCAACCCGCTGTCTGAGCAGTTCACGCTGGGCATGCACCCGTGCCA
>JBFKMY010000439.1:0-1938 GCA_041629615.1 Thermodesulfovibrionia bacterium
ATGGGATTAGCAGGCACATTCCTGTCTGGACAACTCACGTACGATATGATTTTCGACACCGGCAGCCTGCCGGCAGTTAAACGCCTCAGGAACCTCCGTAACCTACCGTCACCGTGCCGGCTTCGACGATTACAGGAACTCTCCTGTCTCCCTTTGAGAGGATCAGCATTTCTTCAAGTTTTGAGCTGTCTGCCTTTACATCAAAGTATTCATCCTTATCTGAAAAGTCCGCCCGGGCCTTATCAGTGTAAGGTCAACCGGACTTTCCGTAAATACGCACTTTGTCTGACATCAAAACACCTCCCACAGATGAAATAAATCCATTATAACAGATCATCGATGATGATTTTTATTTGGCATTTCAGATTATTTATAGTACCTTAAATCAGTGAACAGGATAAACAGTCAGGAAAATGCAGAGCTTGATTACCTTATTATTCCTTCTGGCGGTCTCGGCTCGAGGATGAAGCCGGTCAACCCTGACCTGCCCAAGGAGCTGCTCGCCCTCGGAACCGGTAATATTATTGACTTTGCGATTGATGAAGGCCTCTCTGCGGGCATCAGCACCATTATCGTCATTCTCAATAAGGATAAAGAAATAGTCCGGCAGTACATTGAACAGAAATATCAAACTCTCACGGCGACTGAATTTGTTTTCCTGTATCAGAAAGAGCTCCTGGGAGAGGCTGACGCCATAGATTATGCAAAAGATATTGTTCGCAGGAATGCCGCAGCAGTGATCTATCCGGACAACATCTACCTTCCTTCCCCCGGCGCACTCCAGATCCTGAAATCTGCTTATCTCACGCACAGGAAAGATACGATTGCCCTTACAGAAGTGACACATGATCTCGCGACGACAATCAGCAATGCCGGGAGAGTTGATATTACGCCGATTCACGGCCCGCTCTTCACGATCAGGAAATTCATTCCCAAAAGCGACGGGCCCTTTGTGCCGAGATTTCAGGGAGAGCTGAAGGCCAGCGGAATATATATATCCGGCCCCTGCCTCTTTGACTTCATTGAGGCTGCACGGGGAGAGGTAAAAGAAGGTGAATTCACCGATATCTATGTCAGGAATCTGGTGCTGAAAAAAAAGGGAACAATCGGCTGTAAGCTGCCCGGAACTATTTTTGATGTGGGAAATCCGGCGGGTTATCAATACTGTTGTGACCATGTGAGAACCGGTAGGAACTCCGGACAGGCATCCTGACATGAAAAAAGATAAAATTAACTGTTTTCACTGCATTCACTTTTTTGTTACATGGGATGACAATTTTCCGAGGGGATGCAGGGCCATGGATTTTAAATCCAGAAAACTGCCCTCAGTTGCTGTGTATGAAGCTTCGGGGATGCCCTGCAAGCGATTTGAATTAAAAAAATAAACGCATATCCTCTCATGGCGTATGCCGGCCGCAAAATTGCAATTCAATAATTTCCTGTGAGATAATGAAGATTGCCCATGAATTATGCACTTTTCAGGAAACCAAGCAGGTACATCGGGAATGAACTCAATATCAGCAGTAAAGAAGGCAGTGTCAAATTCGCCCTTTGTTTTCCGGATGCCTATGAGATCGGGATGTCTCATATTGGCCTCAGGATTCTTTATTCAATAATCAACGCCATTCCGGAAGCCTCTGCTGAACGTGTCTATGCACCCTGGGTTGACCATGAGTCTTTTCTGAAAAAACAGGACCTGCCGCTTACATCCATTGAAAAAAAACGCCCCCTGCATGACTTCGATATTGTCGGCTTTACTCTTCAGTATGAACTGTCCTACACAAACGTCCTGAATATGCTCGATCTGGGCAAGGTCCCCCTTAAGCACTCGGAGAGGACGGGAAGCGATCCCGTCATCATTGCCGGAGGCCCCTGTACGGTTAATCCGCTCCCCCTCGCGCCCTTTATCGATGCCTTTGTCATTGGAGACGGAGAAGA
>JBFKMY010000440.1:0-1923 GCA_041629615.1 Thermodesulfovibrionia bacterium
ATTTCTTCATACAACCCCAGTATTTTCACGCAATTTTATGGACTGTTATGGACCTGTTGTCTGTTTTTTCAATCCTTGTTTTGGTGACAATCAGCAGATAGTCTCCCGATCCGGCCAGTTTCAGTCTTTTCATAAAGGCCTCGGCAAAGGCAAGGCTTTTCCTGATGTCATATTTACTGTCTGTATGATAGGGCTGAACGCCCCATATCATAAGCAGCCTTTTCAAAACCTTGTCGGATGATGTCAGGGCAATAACAGGTGAAGACGGCCGGTCAGATGAAACCATATATGCCGCAGATCCCGATCGCGTTGGGACAATGATGCACCTGACCTTGAGGTCCCTCGAGAGCTGCGCGATTGCAGCGCTTACCGCATTCCGTGTTGTGTCGCCGCCCCGGAAAGAAACATCCCTGAACATCCCGCCATACGTGAAATACTGGTATGCCTCTGTCTGTCTCAGAATCGAATCCATCATTTTCAGGGCCTCAACAGGATACTTGCCTGAAGCTGTTTCAGCAGAGAGCATCACCGCATCAGCACTTGAGAGGCAGGCTGCTGAAACGTCCGTTACCTCGGCCCTCGTGGGCCTTGTATTGTCTATCATGCTCTCCAGCATCTGCGTTGCCACGATAACGGGTTTGCCATTCTGTATACAGGCTTCTATCAATTTATTTTGAATAAAGGGGACTTTCTTTGCCGGCAGCTCTACACCGAGATCTCCCCGGGCGATCATGATACCGTCAGCAATCTGGAGTATGTCATGTATATTCTTAAGGGCCTCGGGTTTTTCGATCTTGGCAATAACGGCGATGTCTGCCTTTCTGCGGCGGAGGATGTTTTTCAGCTCCACAACATCCTTATGTGTTCTCACAAAGGACAGGGCAATGTAATCAACCTGCCCCTCAATACAAAAAGACAGGTCCTTTCTGTCTTTTGCGGTAAGTGAGGGAATCTTCATGCGTGCATTGATCAGGTTCATGCCCTTGTCATTTTTAAGGATTCCTCCCCGGACTACCCTGGCATGGAGACCGTTCCTTCCTTTTTTCGTGACCTTCAGTTCAATGTTTCCGTCATCGAGCAGGATCTGGGTATTGACAGAGACTTCTGATACAAGTTTTTTATACTGGCACGGGATAACTGACTCATTTCCCGGAACAGGTTTAACTGTTATCAATACTGTGGATTTTTCCTTTAAAAAAACAGAGTCACCGGCAAATTTACCGACCCGGATTTTAGGTCCGCACAGATCTCCCATGATGGCCACCGGTCTGCCGAGCTTTTCAGATACGTTTCTTATTAATTGTATTGTACGGAGATGGTCTCTGGCACTGCCATGGGAGAAATTGATCCGGGCCACATTAAGTCCGTTAAGAATCATCTCCCTTATTATTTTTGGTGAGGAAGATGACGGGCCGATCGTGGCAATGATCTTTGTTCTTCTGAAAAAAAGATACTTGTGATTTAAGCCTGCATCAAAGTAGCTCTTTCCCTGGACCGCGCGTGCATGACGTTTCACTCAGGCTCCTCTCAATTTTAAATAATGAATACCCATGCAGGAGAGCTGCGAGGGATAAAGAAATATCATCCGGCTTCGATGTGCTTATCGAGGCATTTTTATAACTAAAACATTTTTCTTACAGACACCATGGTCAGAAACCCCTGGTAACTGGTGCTGTCTCGGACTTCGGGGAATCTGGTCTCGTCATCGCGCATCACAAATCCCTTCAGCAGTATTTCTCCCTCCAATCCCTGACCGAACTTCCTCGCAGCACCCAGTCCAAGCGTGCCCTTTGTCCTGCTCCCGATAAACCGCGGGGATGACGAATCATAGCTGTTTGCCGCGATATAAAGTCCCTCAAGCGTTGCTTTCAACGTTGTATCATCATCGACGTTATATGTTCCATAGAGATTGCATGTCCATTC
>JBFKMY010000441.1:0-1921 GCA_041629615.1 Thermodesulfovibrionia bacterium
AGTGGTTGAAGGCGGCGGTCTTGAAAACCGTTGTACCGCGAGGTACCGTGGGTTCGAATCCTACCTCCTCCGCCATCACACTTTGCTTAAGCTTCGCGTGATATGCTTCTGAAGGTAGTAAGCGAAACGAAGTGAAGTTTACTCCGCCATCAAAAACGCATAGCGCAAAGTGGGTAGCGCAGAGCGATTGAATATCGCCTATCTCATATCTGCCCCCCGCCCCCGCACAAGGGTGGGGTATTTTTCTATTGCAGGCCAGGCGTTGAAGAAAAAGGGAATGGCAAAAAATTAAGTATTTGATACAATGTAATTAAAGATTTCTCAGTGCCTGAAGGGGGTAAAGTGATGTTTATAAGAATGATATGCGTCGTGCTGTTTTCTCTTATGCCGCTTGGAGCGTTTGCCATGCACCCGGAAATGTCGTATACCGCAACAGAAGATATAAGCAACCTGGATGCTTTGGTAAACAGGTACAGTGATGAGACCTGTAAAGAGTGCCATGCTCAGATTTATGCCGAATGGAAGGAATCATACCATTCCCAGTCTGTGGTGCATTCCATTGGGGGGCTCAGGAACTTTATCGTGCATGGTGTGGAAACGGGATGGAATGCAGAGATTACTAAAGAGCACATGATGAGGTGCATGGATTGTCACGCGCCCCAGCTTCAGGATGCATCAGAATCACTGATCAGAGAAGTGGCTGAACTCATAAAGAAAACAGTTGATGCGCAAGATGAGGATGCAAAAGAAAAGCTCGCAAAATTGAATGTTAACTGCGTCATATGTCATAACACGAAGGTTTCTATTGAAAAGAATCTTAAAGGCAAGCCAAAGCCGGGTGTCTATTATGGCCCGACGGGGAAGTCTACTACATGGTTAAAAAAAGCAGGATTCTCCGCAACCAGAGCACATGGCACTGAGAAATCTGCTGTTGTTACATCAGCAATTTTCTGCGGGCAATGTCATGGCATGCATACCCCTCCTGACGGGGATATCATAGGCTGTAATACACTCTACGGCAGTTATCAGGATGCGTACCGCGGCAATGGAGGAACCGAAACCTGTCAGGACTGCCATATGCGGAATAAAAACAGGGGGCATAGATTCCCCGGCGCGTATGAAGAGGAAATTGTCAAGGATGGCATAGGTGTGGATGCGCAGGTGACTGGCCTGAACAGCAACCCTGGCATCTGGATTCCGACTGTAATTGCTACAGTCAGTTTAACCAATAAAGCAGGGCATAGAATCCCGGACGGCTGACTCTGGTCGGCAAAAGTGGTCCTGGAAGTGACCGCACAGACAGACAGGGGTGAAACAGTGCTGATCGGGAAAAAGGAATACTGGGAAATCGGACTCGACCTTGACGGGAACCATCGATACGGCGCATGGCAGATAAAGGAAATTGTTGACCTTTCGCTTCCGCCCCGTAAGACCGTACAGGAACGGTTTATGGCGGAACTGCCGGAAGGCACAAGGAGCGCTGATGTTGACATAACCGTCACCTATCATCCCTCCAAAAACATAACACTGGACGTATATAAAGAAACGAGAACGATTACCTTTTAAACGGAAAGGCTATATTCTTTTCACCGAAAATGCATCAGAGAGCTTTACAAATTCATTGATGCTCAATGTCTCAGGTCGTCTTGCCGGATCTATGCCTGCATCTGCCAATAGTTCCTTGACATGCTTTCCAAGGGGCTTTAATGAATTTCCGAGCATTTTTCTTCGCTGTGCAAACGCGGTTCGTACGATACTGAAAAAAAGCTTTTCATTTGTCACCGGTACGGATGGAACGGAAAGCACCGTCATATGCACGACAGCCGAGTCAACACGGGGCACCGGCCTGAAAGATTCTTTCTGAATAATAAATTTCAGTTCCGGGAGAGTATGGTACTGGGCCACGATAGAAAGCACGCCA
>JBFKMY010000442.1:0-1916 GCA_041629615.1 Thermodesulfovibrionia bacterium
CCAGTTTCTCTTTCACGAGATAGACAAGCTCCTTCTTTATGTCCTGAAAATCCTGCACAGACCGGGCCTCTTCCAGCCGCCCAATGATCAGCAGGGGCTCAGCATACCGGATCTTCATCAACTGCCTCAGGGTAATAATACCGACAAGCCTGTCACGCTCTACAACGGGAAGATGTTTGATTCCATACTTTGCTATTATCGAAAGCGCGTCAAATAACGTTCCATCGGGAGGGAGGGACACCGGATCGGGCGTCATGATTTCTGATATTTTCTTTTCTGCATCCTGCTCCCAGCATTCTGCAACTACCTTTCTGACCATGTCTCTCTCTGTCACTATACCCACCGGTTTCAGGGCATTGTCCGTAACAACCACCGATGATATACGCTTCACAGCCATTTCCTTGGCAACAGACTGCACAGAATCATCCGCCCGGCACAGGCAGACATTTTTTTCCATTACGTTTTCAAGCGTGTAATGGTACTGAAAGGCAGCGATCCGAAAAACCGCATCACTGTTTTGAAGGAGATTGTCTTTTTCAGAAATGTTCATTCCGTGTTCCTGCTATGATACAATGTACCTTATATTCGGTCCTATTGTACCTAAAATTAATTTTTTATCAAAATACGGTTCCCAGTCATCTGATATGATACGCTGCAGGACCAGTCACATACGTTTATCAGAGAAGTTGTCAATATCGCAGAATGATAATCCGGCAGAAAATAAGACAAATGCTACTTTATGAAATACTATTTAATTAAATGTTACAATAAGTAACACTGATCACGTAATTCAGCAATCCATCGTCAATCATAAAAGGAATAACTTATTGAATTTAAAACATAATTCTATATTTACCAATACTGCTCTACAGGCATCTTTTTTGCAAAGTTTTTTTTGTTCATTTTGTCTTTTTGTACAAATTAACCATACATCGAGAAAGGGAGGAGAGTTTTATGTCTGAAAAAGAGTCCATTAAAGTATTAATGTCAGAGCAGCGAACATTTCCGCCATCCAGGGAAATCAGCAGCAAGGCCCACATCGGAAGTATCGACGAATATGAGAAGATGTATAAACGGTCCGTAGAAGACCCCGAGGGTTTCTGGGGAGAAATTGCTGAGAACAACATTGCCTGGTTCAGGAAGTGGGACAAGGTCCTCGAATATGATTTCAACAAACCGGAGATCAAGTGGTTTCTCGGCGGAAAGCTCAATACCTCCGTGAACTGCCTTGACCGGCACCTCGAGTCAGCACGGAAAAACAAGGCGGCGATCATATGGGAAGCAGATGATGGTTCTTACAAGACATATACCTATCAGCAGCTCCATCTTGAAGTCAACCGGTTTGCCAATGTCCTGAAGAAAAACGGCATAAAAAAGGGAGACCGCGTAACAATATACCTCCCCATGATCCCGGAACTGGCCATCGCCATGCTTGCCTGCGCCCGTGTCGGGGCCATTCACAGCATTGTATTCGGGGGATTCAGCGCCCAGGCCCTCCGCGACCGTATTCAGGACTGCAAGGCAAACATGGTTATTACCTCCGACCAGGGTGTGAGAGGCGGAAAGCGCGTCCCCCTGAAGGCAAATGCCAATCTCGCACTGGAAGAATGTCCCACCGTGGAAAAGATGATCGTCGTACAGAGGACCGACGGCACTGACATGCAGGAAGGGCGGGACCTCTGGTGGCATGAGGAGATGGCGGCAAAGGACATTAAAAACTACTGCGAACCGGAACAAATGGACGCGGAGGACCCTCTGTTCATCCTGTATACATCGGGCTCCACCGGAAAACCAAAGGGAGTGCTCCACACAACGGGCGGGTATACGGTATACACAAACCTGACCTTCAAATACATCTTTGACTATCATGAAGAAGATACGTGGTTCTGTACGGCTGACATCGGCTGGGTCACCGG
>JBFKMY010000443.1:0-1902 GCA_041629615.1 Thermodesulfovibrionia bacterium
AGCAGACCGCAGACGGGGCACAGGAGTCTTCCGATTCAACTCAATGCCTCAATGAGCTGGCCCATGATCTGCAAAAGCTGGTCACCGGATTTAAACTCGGCAATCGTGGCAGCAACACGGACATTCAACCTGCCGGCCCCGCTTCAGATCAATCAGTAAATATCTCAAGGAGCAGTCCGTCGTAAGGCCCCCTTCATATTCTCCTCAGTATTCCATGAATACATTAGATTATTGTGTACTGATAACAGCACCGTGGAACCATGATCAAATAACATACTCCTTACTTCATGCAATACATTATATTTTACCTTGAAAACATTCTTTATTATGTATTATTTAAACGATATTCTGAGACCCATATTTCATGCCGGTTCGATGACTATTATCTGCAGATCCATAACATTGGTCCCTGTTGGACCTGTAATGAGAAGTGCATCTATTTTCCTGAAGAAGTTGTATGAATCGTTGTTGTCAAGATAATCCTGAGGGTCCATTCCAAGGTCCTTCGCCTTTGCAATTGTCTGCCCGTCAACAATTGCACCGGCTGCGTCTGTCGGCCCGTCATTTCCATCCGTTCCCGCTGAAAGCAGTGTAATCCCTTCTGCTCCTTCAATGGCCATGGCAAAGCTCAATGCGAGCTCAGTATTCCTCCCGCCCTTGCCCTTCCCTTTTACCTGTACGGTCGTTTCCCCTCCGGAAATAAGGCAGTTCAATCTCTCCGGCCCGCGCAAAGGGTGCAGGCGGACATCTTTTGCCTTTTCCGCGAGCCATGCGCCGACGTCACGGGCCTCTCCTTTGATCTCTGTTGACAGCACCTCAGTTTTGCAGCCCAGTGACGCTGCTTCTCTTTTCGCAGCTTCAGTGGCTATCCGGTTACTGCCGATTATGATATTCTGAACATTCTGAAAAAGAGGGTCACCCTTCTTCGGGGTATCCGGAATTGATCCCTGAGCCCCCCTTTTTAAGAGTTCCATCACAGGAACAGGCGTTTTCTCTGCAAGCCCGTATTTATCAAGCACGTCAAGGGCGTCGCGGTATGTTGATGAATCAGGCGCTGTCGGACCCGATGCAATTACATCAAGGCTGTCTCCAATCACATCGGATATCATAAGGCTGATCATTTCTGACGGACAGGCAATTTCAGCGAGTCTGCCGCCCTTCACTCTGGAGAGGTGCTTTCTGACAGAGTTTAATTCCGTTATGTCAGCTCCTGCTTTTAAGAGAAGATCTGTCACCATCTGTTTCTCCTTCAATGTAATACCGTCGCAGGGTGATACAAAGAGTGCCGATCCTCCACCGGAAACAAGACAGACAACAAGTGTCTTCCCGTCTGCTTCTTTCAATACCTTTATTATGTTCTCTGTTGCCCTGATTCCGTTCTCATCGGGTATCGGATGCCCCGCCTCATATACTTTTATTTTTGTTAAAGCTGACTTCTGACTTCCGGTGTGGCCGTACTTTGTGACAACGAGCCCTCCCGGTTTTAACTCCTCTTTAAATTCAGCTTCTACGGCCTCTGCCATCTGACAGGCAGCTTTCCCAAAACCGATTACCAGTATACCGTTAAATCCCTTCATGGAATAGTAGGACCGCACTTTACCCAGATAGCCTTTTACGACAGTGAGCGGACGTACACTGTCAAGGGCCTTGAGAAATATGGTGTGGACAATTTTTTCTCTTTTCATATTTTATCCCCTGTCCGGTTTTTCTTGACCATTTTGTTATTACCATTTATACTTGATTTTATTAAAATTATAAAGCATTTTGAAGTTATTTATACGCACGGATTGAAACGGTATACAGGAAGGTCGAAATGGCTGATTTTCATCAGGGGGGCATCTTACCGACATTTCATAAACTCGGCAGCCCCAATCTTGAGAAAATAGAGACTGAATTATTATG
>JBFKMY010000444.1:0-1900 GCA_041629615.1 Thermodesulfovibrionia bacterium
GTATCGATTGAAAGTCCCGGCCCTAATGCAAGGACATTTGCCCTCCTTTGAAGAAAATGGAGTATGGGACCAGCGGCATCACCGGATAACGTCCCATTCCCTTTATCCGGCAGAGGAAGAAGCATTTCCTCGGTGACTCTCGACTGAAATGCATTCACAAGGCTCTCAGGGACGCCGAGTGTCACAAGGCCGGCCCCTGTTCTTAAACATGCCCTCGCAGCCATCAGTGCTGCTCCTGTCTTTCCCTTTGAACCGGCGACGATCAGCACGTGGCCGTAGGTTCCCTTATGGGAATATCCGGGTCTTCCGGGGAGAAGGTTCGGGATGTCCTCTTTTTGCAGTGCGTGTAATTGGATTTTTTTTGTCTCAAGCAGCTTCCCGGGAAAACCGATCTCTGCAATGAATAACTTTCCGGTATACTCAGCGCCGGGAAAGAGAAAATGTCCCCTTTTGGGAAGACCGAAGGTAACAGTGCATGATGCCTTTATCGCTGAGCCCATGATCTCTCCTGTATCAGAAGATATCCCCGACGGGATGTCCACAGAGATGACCGGGGAAGATTGCGCATTCACTTTTCCTATGATGTCAGAGAGGGGCCTTTTTACCTCTTTATTCAATCCTGTTCCCAGCAGCGCATCAACAATAAGGCAGGTACGGCCGTCGCATGAAGAAGCCCGGTTAAAAAATCCCCTGAATGCCGTTACGTTAACGCCAAATTTTTTTGCAACATTATAATTGATCCCTGCATCCCCTCTCAGGGCATCCGGTCTTACCGTGAGAAAAACCTCGACATCGCGTCCCTGATTATGGAGGACCCGTGCTATCACAAGGCCATCTCCTCCATTATTCCCTCCGCCACAGAGCACGAATACTTTTCTTTCAGGAAACAGTTCATTTATTTTTGCCACCACACTCAGCCCGGCCCTTTCCATAAGAAGTGTACCGCCAATCCCGTAGTGCTCTATGGTGGTCCGGTCTATCTGCTGCATCTCTTTTGCGTTTGCGACCTTCAACATGCCCAATTCTTAACCCATTCAATCTTTTGATATTTTTTCACTCATTAGATTAAAGTAATAAAAGAGGAATTATCAATAGGCAGCATTATGCTGCTGCATATCGATATTTCAGAAATGACAGTGTCTGTACAAAGAAGAGCTGTTGTACGCCTTCTCAGGAAATACCATTAAAGGAGAACTTGCCATGGCAAGAATCGGGATTCTGACCTGTTCCAATGCAACGCAGGACCTTGGATGTTCATCAGCCAGCTGTCTTGCCAGCATTAATAAACGCAGCGGGGCCTTTGAGGAGTATCCGGATGATGAGGACGTAACACTGGCGGGCATCATTAACTGTCCGGGGTGCCCTACCCTCACCGGTCCGGAAAAACTGCTTCAGAGAATAACAGCATTGACCGAATTCAATGTTGACGCGATCCACTTTACCTATTGTCTGACAGCACTCTGTCCATTTAAGGAAAAATACAGGAAGGTTCTGGAAGAAAAATTCCCTGATGTTAAAATCGTCATGGGGACTCATCCATCGGCCCTCACTCCCGGGGAATTCAGGGAGAAAATCAGAAAGCTGTTCAATCAGGACCGGAAGACAATGGTTGATGTAATTTTAAAAAGAGATTAAAAAGGGCTGTTCAGCCTTCGAGAACTACACAGGCCACACCGAATTCCTTTTCATGGCTGAGTGTCACGTGGCAGTGTTTTATCTCCCTGTCATGGAAATGTGCTTTGAGCTTGCCCGTAACGGACATCATCGGCCTGCCCTTTTCATTGTTTACTACTTCAACGTCTTTATATCGGAATGAAATTTCCCAGCCTGTTGCCTTGATAAGCGCCTCTTTTGCTGCAAACCTCACCGCCAGCGATGGATAAGGGTCATTTCTCCTGTA
>JBFKMY010000445.1:0-1894 GCA_041629615.1 Thermodesulfovibrionia bacterium
CCTCAGGAGCAGTTCGTTGACCGCCTCTTTGCCTTCGTGCCCGATGTCGATTGAAAAGTCATTTACATAAAGGTTTATATGGCTGTTAATAACATCTTCAGACAGTTCCTGTGAGTGTTTTTTTATGTAACTCATCGGCTCAGAACGGTTTTGAAATGCATATTCGACGCTTTGCCTGAGACATGTATTAATCTTCTTAATCAGTTCAGCGCCAAGGGAGCGTTTTGCGATAATGCCTCCAAGGGGGATCGGAAGGCCCGTTTCTTTTTCCCACCAGCTGCCGAGATCGATAACTTCTTTTAACCCGTATGCGGGATAGGTGAATCTGCTTTCATGAATGATAAGGCCTGCATCAACTTCTCCATTTGCAACACTCTCTATGATTTTATCAAAGGGCATCTCAATTAAGGCAGAAGGAGGATGGAAGAAGGAGGAATCATATAAGTGAAGCAGCAATGCCGCTGTAGTAAGTTTGCCCGGAACTGCTATTTTTTTTCCGCGTAATTCTTCCATGGAACATTTATCTTTAGCAATAACGAGCGGTCCGCAGCCGCGTCCGAGCGCTCCTCCGGCCCTGAGAAGACAGTACTTGTCACGCAGGTGTCCGAAGGCATGATACGATACCTTTGTGATATCAAGTTCAGCATGAACGGCCTTTTGATTTAACGTCTCTACATCGAGAAGGGCTTCTTTGAATTTCAGGCTGCCCGCATTAATTACATTGTGGATCACTGCATAGAAGATGAAGGTATCATTAGGGCAGGGCGAGTAGCCGAGGGTCAGTGGTTTCATGCTTGTTAGTATATCAGATACGCATCTGCTGAATATACGACAGTCTCAGCTAACAGTCCGCGCCACGCTCTGCGTGACACGGACTGCGAAGGAGATCTATTTGCCCTGCTTGCTTCGGTAATTCTCAATGGCTTTATGAAGCGCATCAGCCCCGAGGTTGGAGCAGTGCATTTTCTGCGGCGGAAGTCCGTCGAGGGCCTCGGCAAGGGAAGCCTTGGTGATCTTTGAAGCTTCTTCAAGCGTCATGCCTTTGGCCATTTCGGTTACCATGCTTGATACGGCGATCGCGGACGCGCAGCCGAAGGTCTGAAACTTCAGATCAGTGATAACATCATCCTTGACCTTGATAAATATTTTCATCGCGTCGCCGCAGACCGGATTGCCCTCTTCTCCAATGCCGTCAGCGTCTTCCATCACTCCGACATTTCTCGGGTTTGTAAAATGGTCCATCACTTTTTCGCTGTACATGTTGTGTCCTCCGTTCCTTCCCATCCCTGCGAGTAAGGAGAAATTTCTCTCAGACGCGATATGATCTGGGGGAATGTTTCATTAAAATAGTTTATATCTTCTTCCGTTGTTCCTTCTCCGAGGGTAAAGACAACCGAACCCTGTGCGAGATGCACGGGCACTCCTATCGAAATAAGGACCGGTGATGATTTCAGGGCCTTGGAGCTGCACGCTGAACCGCTTGCGGAGTAAATGCCTTTTACGGCAAGCATCATGAGCATTGCTTCTCCTTCAATATACTCGACGACAAAACTTGCGTGTCCCGGCAGCCTCTGTTCCGGATGTCCGGTAAGTATTACCTTGTCGACTTTCAGAGCATTGCTGATTATCCTGTCTCTCAGCGGCCTGATATGATCTATACGCTTTTGCAAATCTCTTTTTGTTATTTCTGCGGCCTTGCCCATACCAGCGATCGCGGGGACGTTTTCCGTGCCGGCCCGGCGGCCTCCCTCCTGTATCCCTCCGTATATCAGGGGGACAATCCTTGTCCCTTCCTTCACATACAGCGCAGCGGCTCCTTTCGGGCCGTAAAACTGGTGCGCCGCAAATGTCATAAGGTCAACATTCAGTGCATCTACGTCGACCGGGATATTCC
>JBFKMY010000446.1:0-1893 GCA_041629615.1 Thermodesulfovibrionia bacterium
CCCCTTTACAAGGGGAGACATAGAGGGGTACTAATAAATCATTTAATTCATTGCAATATACTACCTACTGATTTCTTATGATCTTATACTGTTCCTGCTGGAGCTGCTTTAACAACCCTGAATCTTTTTTTAATTCCGCATCTTTAATCTTCTTTTGCAGCTCCTGCAATAAAAAAGTCCGCTTGTTTTCCCTGATACGGTTAATGCAGTCTTTGAGGGCCTTCTCCGGATGTTCAAATTCAGGGTTATCAAAATCTTCATTTAATGTCATGGCAGTCAGAAAATCTTTTTCTTCGCCTTCACACCGGGACAGGAGCTGATTGAATTCCGCTGTCCCTTCTTTAATCCTGTTAAATATTGATCGTATAACCGGGTCCTTAAAGTCGTCATCGGAAACGTTTTTATATACTTCATCAGACAGCTCCGGCAGCTGCAGCAGCAGTTTGATAATATACGCTTCATATTTTGGTATGCGCCGGGGTTTGGGTTTTGTCTCCGCAGCAGGTGCATGATGCGTACGCTGGAACTGCTTTTTTATGCGCTGTAATTCTTCTCTAACATAACGCTCTTCCACATTGAGTTTTTCAGCCAGCATTTTCATATAGGTGCCCTGAAGTATTCTGTCCGGCACTTTCAGAATCGTCTCAATCGCTTCACGGGCCTTTGCGCGCTTGTCCGCCTTCTGGTGCATGATAAATTCGATGATGGTGAAGGGATGATCTATCAGGTCCTGAAATGCCGCTTTCCCCTTTTTCCGCAGATACCCGTCAGGGTCTTCGTTGTCGGGGATCGAGAGCACCTGTACGTTCAGACCGCTCTCCAGCAGTATGCCTGCAGCATTCTTTGCCGCCTTGATCCCTGCCGCGTCACTGTCAAATACAATGATCGCATCTTCAACAAACCTCTTGATCAATTTACCATGCTCTTTGGTGCAGGCCGTGCCGAGAGGAGCTACCGAGTTTGCATACCCGTACATACTTGCGGAAATAACATCAAGATATCCTTCCATAATCAAAACATACCCGGCTTTTTTTACGGCGTCCTTCGCATGGCTAAGGCCGTAGAGGATTCTGCTCTTGCTGAAAATAGGTGTTTCAGGCGAGTTTAAATATTTCGGTTCATTGCCGTTGATCGACCTCCCGCCAAAGGCAATGACATCTCCCTTGAGGTCAAAGATCGGGAACATGATCCTGTCCCGGAACGTGTCATATACACCCTTTGTCCCCTGCGTGACAATCCCGGTCTTCTTGATGTCTTCCGGTTTATACCCTTTACGCGTCAGATAATGAAGCAGCGCATTCCACGAATTGGGAGCATACCCGAGAGAAAAGGTTTTCTGAATATCACCGTCAATGCCCCGTCCTTTAAGATATCCCGATGCCCTCGTGTCCTTTAAAAGGTGCTGCTGAAAAAAAACGACCGCGTCCTTATGAATATGAAAAAGCGTCTCTTTCTCTCCCGCTTTCACGGTGTCCGCCGGACGTTCCTTCAGCGTAACACCCGCCCTCTTGGCAAGCATATTCAGGGCTTCCGGGAATGAAAGGCTTTCACTGCGGACCAGAAATGTAAAAATGTCCCCGCCGTTTCCGCATCCAAAGCAGTGATATATCTGCTTTGCGGGGCTCACAGTGAATGACGGGGTCTTTTCAGTATGAAACGGGCAGAGGCCCTTCCAGTTCTGCCCTGCTTTTTTCAGAGAGACATAGTCAGAGATGAGGTCAACGATATCTATCCTGCTTTTTATCTCTTCAAGGGTGCTGTCGTAGGAAGGCATAGTTTATGATAAATTCCAGATTACAAGTTCCAGGTTACCCATAATCGTCAACAAACAGTCTTGGTTGCTTATAATGCCTGATACCTGGAACTTATTGATTGCCCGGCGCTTTGTATCCG
>JBFKMY010000447.1:0-1884 GCA_041629615.1 Thermodesulfovibrionia bacterium
ATTTGAGGCGACCCACGGAAGCGCTCCCAAATATAAAGGGCTCAACAAGGTAAACCCCCTGGCAATGATACTCAGCGGTGTTATGATGCTGCGCTACCTCGGTGAAATGGATGCAGCGGAAAAGCTGGACAGTGCTATTGCTTCTGTTGTACGGGAGGGAAAAGATGTTACCTACGACATGAAGCCGACCCCTGATGATCCTTCTGCAGCGACCACATCGGGAGTTGCAGACGCCATCATAGCAAAAATGACGACATAGTCCATGGACCCTGACCCATTCAGTTTTTTCATAATCATTATCTGCATAATCTTTATTGCCCTGCTTTCAAGTTCGGAAGTGGCCTTTATTTCCCTGAGCAGAATACGTCTGCGTCACCTTGTTGAAAAGGGCGACAGCAATGCGAGGATTGCTGAAAAAATACGCGACGAACACGACCGCCTGTTCAGTGCTGTTATCTTATCGGGAAATTTGTTTACTGTTCTTGCCACATCAGTTGGAACGGCACTTGCCATAAGCCTTCTTGGTAAAGACATAGGGATAATAGTTGCCACGATTGCCATGACCCTGCTGACCGTTGTCTTCGGCGAGCTTGCTCCAAAAACCTTTGCCGTCACCCATGCTGAAAAAATATCCCTTACGATGGCAAGGCCGATTGAAGTTTATATCAGACTGATTTCCCCTCTCGTTTTTGTGATCAATAAGCTCTCCAATTCAATTATCAAACTGTTCGGGGGCGAAGTAAAACCCGTTCCCCAGCTCCTGACTGAAGAAGAAATGAAGGCAATGATCAAGATCGGAGAAGAAGAGGGTGCCATTGAAAAGGAAGAAAAGGAAATGCTCCACAATGTCTTTGCCTTCGGGGACAAGAAAGTCACTGAAGCGATGGTGCCGAGGACTGAAATGGTGGCCATTCCTGAAGGGGCGGCAGTGGCTGATGTGCTCTCCCTCGTTTCAGAGGAAGGGTATTCCCGGTATCCGGTCATCAGGGAAACGGTCGACAATATCAATGGGGTTTTATATGTAAAAGATATTGTCCGGAAAATGGCCGTCGAGGAAGTTCCTCCGAGCACACCCATCCGGAATTTTGTAAGAGACGCCTATTATATTCCGGAAAGCAAAATGGTAACAGCTCTCCTCGATGACATGCAGAAAAACAAGTTTCAGATTGCAATTGTTGTTGATGAGCATGGAGGCACTGCCGGGCTTATAACCCTTGAAGATATCATGGAAGAAATCGTCGGCAGCCTTCAGGATGAGTTCGAGGCAATTGAAGCTGAAAAGGAAGTTGAGGTCCTGGATGAAAGCACTTTTGTGGTAACCGGTTCTACCGGAATAGATGAAATCAATGAGCTCATCGGAACGGACATTGAAAGCGAGGAGTTTCACACAATAGGCGGATTTTTATTCGGGCTCTTTGGTCATCTTCCCAAGACCGGTGAACAGCTCCGGTATCATGACCTCAGGTTCCTGATCCTTGAAATGGACGGCAAGAAAATAGAAAAGGTCAAGATAACAAAGCTATAAGCAAGGATTCAATGATCCTGCCCGAGAACCATTGATCATTCTTTACAGCGTTCCCTTGGTCGAAGGGACCCCCTTTGTTTTCCCGTGAATCTCAACAGCAGAACGGATTGCCCTGCCGAACCCTTTAAAGACAGACTCCAGGATATGGTGGGCATCACGGCCGTAGTGAAGAACTATGTGGAGGTTCATCCCCGCATTATTGGACAGTGCCCTGAAAAAATCCTCAAACAGAGACACGGGAATGTCCTGAATCTGATTGTTCCCCCGGGGGAATTTGACCCGGTAGACCAGGTAGGGTCTTCCGCTGAGATCGATGACAACCTGTGAAAGGCTCTCATCCATCGGTGTTGTTGCCTCAC
>JBFKMY010000448.1:0-1872 GCA_041629615.1 Thermodesulfovibrionia bacterium
AACAGGGGTCAAGGGGTCAAGGGGCCCAGGGGTCGAGGGAAAAGTAAATCCCTGGAACCCTTGGCTCCTCGGCCCCTTTCTTTTTTATGGCTTATATTATCATTGACGGATACAACCTCATAGGAATTGCCCACGGAAATCTCGAACAGGCCCGTAGTGATCTCATTCATGACCTTCAGGACTATTCAAAGGTGAAAGGACATGAAATTACCCTTGTCTTTGACGGCTGGAAGGACGGACGGAAGGATGAGGCAAGAATAAAAACAGGAAGCCTGACCACGATATATTCCAGACTTGGTGAAACTGCTGATGCTGTTATCAAAAGGATTGTCAACGAACACACAACTCCCTGGATTGTGGTGAGTTCGGACAGGGAAGTTTCAGGCAATGCGTCCAGACAGGACTGTGCGGCTGTTTCATCCGAAGAATTTTACGAGAAACTTTCTTCAGCCCTCAGTGATCTAAGAAAATACATTAATAATGATCATATAACAGACCATAGTAATGTTAAAAACAATGAGAAATCTCGCCCCCCTGCCCGATTAAAAGGAAATCCGGGAAAACTCTCAAAAAAGCAGAAGAAAAAAATTCAGGCGCTCATGAAACTCTGACAGCCTTTTTATTCCTCGAGGAATTTTTGAAGGGAACTCACTTTAATTGATATCCTTCCGTTTGCTGACCGGACCATTCCAGTCTTCTGTAATTTGCTCATGGTCCGTATACATGTCTCGACGGTTGTTCCCACCATTTCAGAGATCTCCTGCCGTGTGAGGCGAAAATCTATCTTCCGGTAGCCATTGTCATCAATGCCTATTTTTTCCGAAAGTTTCAGCAGCAGTGACGCGATCCTGTATTCTACCCTTTCGGTCGCTATGTTCTTCAGCATTTCATGGGCATCTCTCAGCTTGTCACTGAAGTATTTCACGATCTCAAGTTTCAGAACAGGATATTCATCCATTATCCTGAGGAGATTTTGACGGCTTATCCAGATTACTGTGGTGGCCTCCATGGCCTGTGCGGACGCGGGAAAGGGTTTTTTGTCCAGGACCGCAACACCGCCAAATATGTCCCCCGGTGACATTATCTCGAGAATAATGTCTTTTCCCATCATTGTATGCTTAAGTACTTTCACACTCCCTTCAGCCACCAGATAAAACTTGTCAGAAGGGTCTCCCTCAACAAAGATGCTTTCATTGTTTTTGTAATTTGTTTGTTCAAAGTATTTGCCGATGTCCCGCAATTCCCCGTCCTTCAGGGAAGCAAAAAGTACGCTCTTTTTCAGGGTCTCTTCAATCATCCGACTTTTCAAGCGAATTTTTCATGGCTTTCAATACATCTTCCGCCCTGCCCCTGTCTTCAGGCCTGACCAGGATTCTTATCTCACCCATTGTTCCTATGCTGACAGGGTAAGGGCTGATTTTTGAAGACTTCAGCACATACCGGATATTTTCCCCTTCCAGCAAATCCTTTACAATTTCGGCCTCTACCTCATCATAGGTAAACAACACTTCGACCCAATCGTTCATAGTTTATAATTGTATTGTTTGGTGGTTATTCAAAATTATATCATATTTCAATAATCTTGCAGCGTTTTATTTGCCCCGTCAGCATCCATAGTGTAAGCATATTTAATAACCCCATTTGCCAAAGAGGTTCAGAGAGATTTTCTGAGCGTACTACCCCGCAACAGCCCTTCGGCGATTTTTATTCTATATAGTACTTGAAATGACCAAACTTGCCATTTGATGGAACCATGCCACATTTATGTGCCATGGCACGGTTTGACAATTGATTCAAGACGTACTGCATTTCCTGACCGTAATGTTAACCATAAGTAAAATAATTAAAAATTAGTTGCAGGATAAGCGAATA
>JBFKMY010000449.1:0-1856 GCA_041629615.1 Thermodesulfovibrionia bacterium
ACTTAGTGCATGTGCCCGTCAAAAAGATATTTTTTCCGTAACATTCACCATTTCAATCACAGGAATCAGGGGAGCATTTTCTCCGAGCAGTGTGTCAGCAAGAGACTGGGAAGCACTCCGGTACTTCAGATACACTTCAACAGTAAGCGGAGATACAGCATCATCGGGTATATAAAAAGAATAACTTTCGATTACATATCCCTTGGGAGGAATACGATAGTCATACAATATCCTGTCCGCTTTGGCAACGTTGAGGACCTCTTCCCCCTTTTGATTGCCGAGCACAGTATGATACATGACCGCATTTCCATCTATAGTGCCATCATTATCAATACTGCCTGATCTCAGGAGCAGCTTTCCGTTCCCATCAGTGACTTTAACATCGAGCCACATCTGCCTTACCTCGGTGAGTCCTGTAGGGAGATAATGCCCTGCTCCGGAATTGATTACCTTTACCCTGAAGTTTGAAAGGGTGTTTTTACGATAGGCCGTGTCTTGTATAAGCTCCAGATCCGCTGCGTTCTGTAATCGTTCAATGGCCATATCAGCATGCGTATCACTCCCGAGGAGCCTGGTGACGATTGCATTGGCGCCAACAAAATAGTGCGTCCATATATGTTCTCTCTCAGGCCCGTCATCAGCTGCCTTGCCCGGGTTGTCCGGTCTTTCTGTTTTCCCCGTTGCGGGAATGCCCGGTCTCTGCCGCATATGGCAGTCCTGGCAATTGACGGTCGTGTCGGGATTCCCCGTGTTATAGGGACTGTTTTCCCATTCACTGTAGGTCTGCTCAATAGGGAGTCTGTTTGCCGCATGAGACACATTGTGGCAAAGGCCGCAGAATTCGGATTTCGTATGCAGTTCGGAGTACTGCGTCGGATGGTAAGGCGAGTCAGCGTCCCTGCGCGGGCCGAGCATCGTTGAAGGATCGTCTTCTCCGCCTCCGGGGGCAACTTCATATCCCGCATCACCGAGGTGCTTCACTTCACTTATATTATGACACCAGTTGCAGAATATCCCCTGGGCCGGCAGGGCTGCCAGCTTGTCATAATCGTCTGCAGGAGACGAAATGGAATAGGAGCGGAAACCGAGCGGGGTATGGCATTTTACACAGGCCTTCATCTCGAGGATTTCCCCGCTCTCCGTGGCATCCTTGAAAAAAAGCTTTGTGGCAGCACGCCATACAGGATCAACAAAGGCCTTACTGTGCATGGAACCGTTCCATTGCTTATAAATCTCTGAATGACAGCTTTCACAGACATCGGGCTCTATAAACTGCTCGACCCTGACCTTCTTGAAATCAAATATTTCATGCTTTTCCATTTCATGAACTTCTTCAATTTTCGCCACTTCTTCAGTAGATATGGCTTTCTGGTCTGCTGTGATATCCGCGAGATATTCTGCTATTCTTAGCGCATGTTCTGAAGTAATGACCCAGCGCGAGTACCTCGCCATTCTCATGGTTGTCCTTTTCCACGCCTCCAGGTCCTTTGTCATGCTCAACGAACGTTCAAGCGTATGACACTTGCCGCATTGATTTTCAAAGAGCGTCTTTCCCTCCTCCTCCGAAGCTGAAGATAAAGACGCTGCCAGTAAGATAGCTATACTTATAATAAGTTTTTTCAAAATTCCTCCCTTATAGGTTATGTATTATTTTTATTCATATAGTTTTTTACCATACTTTTTGCTCCCTGACAATTATTTCTCATGCACAAGGTGTTATACATCGCTGCGCCGGTACTGATATAAGAAGGCCAAAGGATGGGGCCGTCATTCTCATGTTGCGCATATTATCCATATAAATAAACAGGTTATGCGTTAATCAATCTTCATGCCCTGGTGCCATACCGGAGGCATAA
>JBFKMY010000450.1:0-1828 GCA_041629615.1 Thermodesulfovibrionia bacterium
GGGCTCTTTATCGGAGGACTGCTTCCTTACTATTTCGGCGCACTCCTTATGGAGGCCGTTGGAAAAGCAGCAGGCGGCGTTGTCGAAGAAGTCAGACGCCAGTTCCGTGAAATCCCGGGGATCATGGAAGGGACCGGAAAACCGGAGTACGGAAAATGTGTTGATATTGTTACAAAGTCAGCGATCAAACAGATGATGGTTCCTGCCTTAATACCGGTAGTTGTACCTATCATTGTTGGTGTGCTTTTAGGAAGAGAGGCACTTGGAGGAGTTCTTATCGGAAGTATCATCACAGGTCTGTTCCAGGCAATTGCCATGACAAGCGGCGGCGGCGCCTGGGACAATGCAAAGAAATATATTGAAGACGGTATTTACGGGGGCAAAGGCTCCGATGCCCACAAGGCAGCGGTCACCGGTGACACTGTCGGAGATCCGTACAAGGATACAGCTGGCCCGGCCATTAACCCGATGATCAAGGTCATCAATATCGTAGCACTGCTGATTGTTCCACTCATATAACACGGCTTCTTTCTCCCTTTATTTTAAGAGGAGGGGAGAGAGGGGTTAAATTATATATTATTGGGCTGTCCCCTTTCGGGACAGCCCTTTTTTTAGAGAGGCGCTATTTCATCAAAGTATTAACCACGGGCATAAAAGAAACTGATGGCGCCCCGTGATCGAAGCATAATGGGCTTGGATTACCGGTGTCCCTGTTTTATAATGCTATTATATCGGCGATCAAATGAAAGGATATATGATGAGTAGGGACACTCACGTTCACAAGGACAGCTGGATGACCGGTATGTGGCTGCTCTTTTCGTTTAAGGGACGAATTAACAGAAGGCCATACTGGATGTTCAACCTCTGTATATTCGTTGCGGGGCTGATGTTCGGCCTGTTTATAGAACCCACGAAAGAAATCAATAACTATCAACTCCTTTTTATGCTCTGGATTCTGTGGCCCAGTCTGGCAGTCCAGACAAAGCGCTGGCATGATCTTAATAAATCGGCTTTATGGTTGTTGATCAATTTAATCCCCATTGCGGGACCTCTATGGGCGCTGATTGAAAACGGCTTCATACCGGGAACGCGGGGTCCGAACAGGTACGGCCCCGACCCGTTAGAAAGCCGGGGGACAGGACTCAATGAATGAAAGAAAAACATGAGGGCACCTTTCACAAAATCCCGAAGACGGGAGTTCCTGGCTGAATGAAAAGGGGCAGCAAATGTTTCATGCAGGGTTTACAATCATCACATTATTTATTAGACTTACAACATTACGTTAAAAAGGGTAAATGAGGATGGTGAGAATAATGTTGAAACGTATATGGTTCCTGACAGTCTTTTTTGCTGCAGCTTTTCTCCTCACAGGATGCCAGGCTGCTTATTTTAAGACGATGGAAAAATTCGGGTATCACAAACGTGATATCATGGTAGACCGCGTAAAGGATGCCCGTGATTCGCAGGAAGAAGCAAAGGAACAGTTTAAATCAGCACTGGAAAAATTCAGCAGTGTGATGAATTTTAAGGGGGGCGACCTTGAGGAGAAGTATAACCAGCTCAATGATGAATTTGAGAAAAGTGAAGAGAAGGCCGAGGAGGTTCGAAATCGCATTAAATCAGTGGAAGATGTATCAGAAGCACTATTTAAAGAATGGGAAGATGAACTGAACCTGTATTCCAATGCGAGTATGCGTAAAAGCAGTGAGAGGAAACTCAGCCAGACGAGGGGGCAGTATGAGCGGCTGATCAAGGCAATGAAACGGGCGGAGACGAAGATTGGTCCTGTCCTTTCAACGTTCCGCGACCAGGTGCTGTTCCTGAAGCA
>JBFKMY010000451.1:0-1828 GCA_041629615.1 Thermodesulfovibrionia bacterium
ATTGCCGTAGGCTTCGGTATTTCCCACCCCGATGAAGCATCTTTTGTGTCAAAGTTCGCAGACGGTGTCATCGTCGGAAGCGCTATTGTAAAACTAATTGCTCAGGGAAAGAGCATTAAGAAATTCGTCAGGAATCTCAGGAATGCAATTTAATGAGGATGCATATAAAAGGACGTCTTCACAGAGAGCTGATTGCTGAACGCTGACAGCTGATCGCTTAATTAATATGGCCTGGTTTAAAAAAGACAAGGAAAAAGCCCCAAAAAAGGTCAAGATACCCGAAGGGCTGTGGGTTAAGTGCAATTCCTGCAAGGAAATCATCTATCGCAAAGAAGTGGACAGAAATCTGAAGGTATGTCCCAAGTGCAATTATCACTTCAGGATTTCAGCAAGAGAACGTATGTCACTCCTTGCGGACAACGGTACCTTTATTGAAATAGGAAAGGATTTAAAATCAAAAGACCCGCTTAACTTCAAGGACCAGATATCCTATAAAGAGCGTCTCAGGGACTCTCAAAAGAAAACAAACATCAGGGAAGCCGCCACTGCCGGTCAGGCCCTCATAGGAAATCATTCCGTAATGCTCGTTGTGCTTGACTTCTCATTTATGGGAGGGAGTATGGGTTCTGTTGTGGGTGAAAAATTCGTGCTGGCAGCGGAAAAGGCCGCTGAGAACGGCATTCCGTTAATATCGGTTGCTTCTTCCGGCGGTGCCAGGATGCATGAAGGGATAGTATCCCTTATGCAAATGGCGAAAACTTCCGCATCTGTAGCGCTTTTTAAGGAGACCGGTCTTCCTTTTATTTCAATACTTGCGGATCCGACATTTGGAGGGGTATCGGCGAGTTTCGCCATGTTGGGAGACATAATCATTGCCGAACCAAAAAGCTTAATAGGCTTCGCAGGTCCGCGGGTCATCGAGCAAACGATCAAACAGCAGCTCCCGGACAATTTTCAGACTGCAGAATTTCTGCTGCAGCATGGAATGATAGATATGATTGTGAACAGAAAAGATTTGAAAAAGACAATCATTACGCTATTATCCTTGATTGCCGGACATAGTGGCCCCGGGATGGGAAATAATAAATAAGCATCTATACCTTCTTTCTATACATTAACCATGGAACATGATTCTGAGGAATACAACAAAACCGTAAGGTATTTATATGGCCTGCAAAAACACGGAATAAAGCTGGGCCTGTCTAATACAAAAGAACTCATGAGGATACTTGGGGACCCCCACAAATCCTTTCATTCGATTCATATTGCAGGGACAAATGGTAAGGGCTCTACGGCAACTGCAATATCTTCAATTCTCATTGAAAATGGTTTCAAAGTCGGACTCTTCACCTCCCCTCACCTTGTCAGCTTCACTGAACGAATCAGGATCAATAACCGTTGCATATCCGAATCTGACGTTATCAGCCTTGCATCCGGCATACGCGGTTTAATCAAAAGTTCAGACCTGAATCCAACTTTTTTTGAGTTTGTTACTGCTATGGCTTTTGCCTGCTTTGCGGGCAACAATGTGGATTGGGCAGTAGTGGAAACCGGAATGGGAGGAAGGCTTGATGCCACAAATGTAATCCGTCCTGACATCACGGTAATTACCAATATCGGCCTCGACCATTGTGAGTTCCTGGGCAATGATATTACTGACATTACCTGTGAAAAGGCGGGGATTATCAAGAATAACATACCTCTTGTAACCGCTTCTCAAATGCCTGATGTCATCGAACAGTTAAAAAAAACAGCGGACTCCCGGAATGCAGAGATGCACATCTATGGCAAGGATTATACGGGGTCCCTTACCCGGCATGACAGCAGA
>JBFKMY010000452.1:0-1822 GCA_041629615.1 Thermodesulfovibrionia bacterium
ATGTTTCAATTTGGTCTACGTGATCCCTTTATCAGGGATTATCATGATGAAATCAGCAAAGCTGACAACATTACTACGTATATTTACACTAATGTTCTGAAGATAGAGACAAATGAAACAGGCAAGAGAGTAACCCGTTTATCTGCAGCAACGTTAAAGGGAAATACCTTCGGGGTGGATGCAAAACTGTTCATTATAGCAGCCGGCGGCATTGATACGCCGCGATTGCTGCTCCTGTCAAACACGGTTCATAAAGAAGGACTGGGAAACGGGAATGACCTTGTAGGCAGGTTTTTTATGGAGCACGTGCATCTCTGGTCAGGTATATATATACCGTCAGATCCGGCTCTTCTCGAGAAGGCGGCCTTATACAAAATACACAGGGTAAACAATGTACCCGTCATGGGCAAACTGGCCCTTTCAGAAGATGTTTTGCGAAGGGAAAAACTGCTGAATTATTGTACTTCCATACACCCGAAATTTATGGAGAACTGGCAGATACAGCAACGCCCCCCGGCGGGAGTTACTTCATTACGAAAAGTCAGAAAGGGCAGTAAAAGTTTATTGTCAAAGTCGAAGAAGTCCCTCATATTTCAACTGAATCACATGACAGAACAGGCTCCGAACCCGGAGAGCCGGGTTACTCTCTCGGAAGAACGTGACTGTTTTGGCAGAAATCGCGCACAACTGGACTGGCAGCTTGTCCCGCTGGACATACACAGCATTAACAGGGCACAGGAAATCATTGACACGGAACTGCGCCGTGCAGGTCTTGGACAGCTGGAAATAGAATTTCATGATGAGGAAACACGTACAGGAAGGATCCATGGTGGATGGCATCACATGGGTACAACCCGTATGCACACAGACCCTGAAATGGGTGTAGTCGATGAACACTGCCGGATTCATGGTGTTTCAAACCTGTATGTGGCAGGACCATCGGTCTTTCCTACAGGAGGTTATGCCAATCCGGTACTTACCGTTGTGGCCCTTGCTGCGAGGCTTTCCGATCACATAAAAAATGTATTGCAATGAAGTTTCCAGTACGTGACTGACACATGCGTTTCGGGATGGTAATTGATATAAGAAAATGTATAGGATGCAAGGCATGTGCCATTGTCTGTAAGCAGTCCAATCAAATCCCCTTTGAAAGCTGGCGGCGGGTCGTAGATTGCGGCGTCAGTGATGCACCTGACAGGATGCGGGTCTTTTTTCCCATGAGCTGTATGCACTGCAGCGAACCCCCATGTCTGGACGTCTGCCCTACAAAAGCTACGTACCAGCGGTCTGACGGTATTGTAGATATAGATAAGAAATTATGTATCGGGTGTGCCTATTGTATCGTAGCGTGTCCCTATCATGCGCGCAGGATTATTTATCATAATAAAGAGGATTTTAAGGTGAAAATCATTGAGCATGAACTGGAAGTTGATGATATGAAAAAAGACAGCATTGGGATCTGTACAAAATGCAATTTTTGTCAGCAAAGGATTGACAGCGGTCTGTCAAGGGAACAGCGACCGGGGATCGATCCGGACGCTACTCCCATGTGTGTCGTGTCCTGCAGTGCAGGTGCGCTTCACTTTGGTGATCTTGATGATGCGGAAAGTGCGGTATCACAATTAATACGGGATAATAAGACGGTTTGTCTTAATGAGGAAGTGGGAACACATCCCTCGCTCTATTATATTGTTGAATAATAGTTCAATTACATCAAAGATAGCAGAGAAAATTGATATTATCAGGCCCCTGAAACAGGAGGTATGGCGCTGGCCCGGTGTTGTTAATTTTGTTCTGGGCGGTATGGCAGCAGGTTTTTTCC
>JBFKMY010000453.1:0-1819 GCA_041629615.1 Thermodesulfovibrionia bacterium
AGGTCTCAGGGGGCGGGGGGGAGGAGGCTTTCTTACCGGGATAAAATGGAAAATCTGCAGTGAGGCTTCAGGAGACTTAAAGTACATCATTGCCAATGGGGATGAAGGTGATCCCGGAGCGTTCATGGACCGCAGCCTTATGGAAGGAGATCCGCACAGCATCATTGAGGGAATGACGATCGGGGCTTACGCGATCGGGGCAGAAGAGGGATTCATTTATGTGAGAGAGGAATACCCAATTGCTATAGAACATCTGTCACGAGCACTCGAGCAGGCTGAAGAATACGGCCTTCTGGGGAACAATATCCTTGGTACCGGGCTGAACTTCACTTTACAGATCGCAAAAGGAGCCGGCGCTTTTGTCTGTGGTGAAGAAACCGCGCTGATCATCTCTATTGAGGGTAGAAGCGGCACACCAAGATCACGACCACCCTATCCCGCACTTTCCGGGCTATGGGGAAAACCGACCATCATAAACAATGTAGAAACATTTGCAAACGTGCCCTTGATTATTTCAATCGGTGCTGAAGATTATGCGGGTATTGGTACGGAAACCAGCAAAGGCACTAAAGTGTTTTCCCTCGTTGGAAAGGTCATGAACACGGGCCTGATCGAAATAGAGATGGGAACGGCTCTTCGTGAGATTATTTTCGGCATCGGCGGGGGCATGAGGAAGAATAAAGAATTCAAGGCTGTTCAGACAGGAGGCCCGTCGGGCGGATGCATACCAATGAGCAAACTTGACATGCCGGTTGACTATGACAGTCTGAAAGAAGCCGGGGCAATCATGGGATCCGGAGGCATGATCGTCATGGATGAAACATCATGCATGGTTGATGTGGCACGATACTTTATCGACTTTCTTATGTTTGAATCATGTGGAAAATGCACACCCTGCAGAGAGGGACTGAAGCAGATGCATCAAATACTCGCGCATATCTGTGAAGGTCTTGGGGAAGAACGAGATATTGAGACATTAATGGAACTCGCTCAGTTGATGACGATCAGCTCACTATGCGGTCTCGGAAGTACCGCATCCAATCCGGTACTGAGTACTATCAGGCATTTCCGCAGTGAATACGAATCACATATTTACGATAGAAAATGCACGGCGGGTGTGTGCAAGAATTTATTTGAATATGTTATCGATGAAGCGTTCTGTAACGGGTGCGGCTTATGCAGAGTAAAATGTCCTGAAAAAGTCGTATCAGGCGAAAAAAAGAAGCTTCATGTTATTGATAGCGAAAAATGTATCAAGTGCGGGATATGTATTAATTCATGCAGGTTTGATGCGGTTAAGGTCATATAGGAATAAAGGGCTCTGAATCATGAAGATACCGATAATCATTGATAACAAAATGGTTAAAGTTGATCGGGGAACGCCGGTTCTGCACGCTGCCAGAAAGGCGGACATATTCATTCCGACCCTCTGTTACCATGAGCTCCTTGAGCCATACGGCTCATGTCGACTGTGCATCGTGGAAGTTGTTCAAAACAGGCAGCGACGGCTGGTAACATCCTGCAATTACCCTGTGGAGCCGGGCATGGAAGTCTTCACTGATACTGAACCGGTGAGAAAGATAAGAAAGGTACTGGTTGAATTACTGCTCGCCAGGTGTTCTGAAGTCCCTGTGGTTCAAACACTGGCCAGACGGATGGGCATCGAGACTTCGGGCTTAAAAAAGAAAGAAACAAAAGAATGCATCCTCTGCGGTCTCTGCGTGCGTTTCTGTGAAGAGGTTGTCAGCGTTTCTGCAATCGGGCTTTCAAACCGAGGTAGTGAACGCGAAGTTACCACCCCCTTTAAAACTGCCTCTGA
>JBFKMY010000454.1:0-1807 GCA_041629615.1 Thermodesulfovibrionia bacterium
GTCAGGGGATGCATTAAAGCGGCCGGGGTCGGCCCTGAAGGGTGGAATAAAGCCGTGATTAAGCTGCTTGACAGGATAGTGGAATGAAATGAATAGGCCGGCCACAAGGACAATGGATATTCAGTATTCACAATCCAGGGGTAATTCTCGATACGTCTTGAATGCCATGATGATCTTGAAAAGTCGTGAGTTCATATTAGTGGTCTTGAAAATACGCTTGTTTGAAGTTGTACGGCAGAATATACCGCTCGCCGGTATGGCAGCAATAAGTATCTCAATATGCCCGTTGAATTGACAATGCTTGAATAAAATTCCTTTCTTTCTGCAACGCAGCATCAGGAAGAAGAATGAGCGGGAGCTACTTGAAGCTCTGGTCTTTGGAGGGGAACAGGTTATTTTCGACTTCTTCCCTGTATGTTTTGATTGCTTTCAGCGCATCGGCTTTCAGGTTTGTATATTTCTTGATGAATTTTGGAATAAAGCGCTCGAACAGACCGACCACGTCATGAAGCACCAGGACCTGTCCGTCACAGTGCGGGCCTGCACCGATGCCGATTGTGGGGATTGACAGTTCCCCGGTAATTTTTTTTGCGAGGTCCATGGGGATCGCCTCCAGGAGCAATGAAAAGGCCCCGGCATCTTCAACAATATGCGCCTCCTCAACCAGTTTTTTTGCAGACTCTTCTGTCTTTCCCTGAACCTTATAACCGCCCATTCGGTGAATTGACTGGGGAGTAAGACCTATGTGCGCCATAACAGGGATATCTGATTTTGACATTGCCCGGATGTGGTCAACGACTTCGGCGCCTCCCTCCATCTTTACCGCAGAGGCGCCGGCTTCCTTCAGGAAGCGGCCGGCATTTCTCACAGCGTCCGAAACGCCCGTCTGATAAGACATGAAGGGCATGTCGCCGATGACCATAGCGTTGTTCACCGCTCTTGCGACCATCTTCGTGTGGTAGAGCATTTCATCCATAGTGACGGGCAGGGTATTTTCAAGGCCCTGCACAACCATGCCGAGCGAATCGCCGACGAGAATTGCGTCAATACCTGCCTCATCAACGATACGGGCAAAAGGATAGTCGTAGGCAGTGAGCATTGCGATTTTTCTGCCCTCCTTTTTCTTTTTCAAAAAGTCGTGGATGGTAAAGGTCGGCATTATCTATGGCTCCATAGTCCGGGAAACGAGCACGTTGTGCCATGACCCGGAAGAATTATTCCACTATTTCCACAAGCTCCAGGTCAAATTGAAGCTCTTTTCCGGCCAGAGGATGATTTGCATCCATCATAAAACCATTTTCCGTGCGTCCGGCCACGGTTACGGTAAATGTCTTTCCATCGGGCCTGTGCATCTGAACGGTCTGACCGATCTGAGGATCAAAGTCTCCGGGAGCATTCTTTTTATCGAATTCAAAAACCATTTTCTCATCATGGGAGCCGTACGCTTCTTCTGGCGGGATGGTAATGGACTTTGTGTCCTTTGGCTCCATGCCGAGTACGTTTTTCTCAAAGCCCTGTATTATTTTCCCCTCACCGATTGTGAACTCTATGGGGCTGGAGTTAACAGACGTTTCAACAACCTGTCCTTTTGTGTCTTTTAATGTGTAATGCACTTTTACCTTGTCACCTTGTTTTGCAGGCATATTTTCTCTCTCCTTTACATGATTGGCTGGACAATTATAACACAACTGAAAAAAGTTCTTGAGCACAGGACTGAAGGAATCAGGGGTAAACGGCTGATTTTCAACGGTCAATAACTACGGAAAGATGCGGGAAAATCAACTTCGCAGGCGCCTGAACACATAGA
>JBFKMY010000455.1:0-1803 GCA_041629615.1 Thermodesulfovibrionia bacterium
CTGGAGGGATGTTTGAGCGAAAAAACTTTCAGTCCTTTGAAATCCCCCGGTGACAGCATGATCGTATCCTGATTCATCCTTTTATGATGTACGGTAAAATTCTCTGCCTGAACAGTAAACAGGGTATCGGGAAATGAGACAAGCACAAACTGGCCTCTCTGATAAACATGGCCATTATTAATAATTGAGCCGTCACCCTCAAGAACAATCCGTAAATAATCATCATGGTAACTGGCCCGCAATTTCAGAAAATGTATGTCTCCATGTGTAAGGACTGGAATTAAAAGGAAAATCACTAACAGTGCGACTGTTTTTTTCATATGCCATATTAGCATTTCCGGTGTGCGATATTCCAATCATGCCGAAAAATCTGCACTCTCTGGTACTGTGATTCTTCTGAGTTCTGCCGCAGGCAGTGCGGCCGCTGGTCAATCCTGCCTACCGGAAGGCCTCGAACAGTATTTCTTCGACCATCTCACACAGGACATGTCCGAGCACAATATGCGTTTCCTGGACCCGGGGGGTGTTGTTTGAGGGTACAACAAAAATATAGTCACATTGAGAGGCAAGCTCATCTCCCTTTGCCCCGGTAAAAGCAATGGTCATGAGCTTTTTGCGCTTCGCCGCGTTGATGGCATTTATGACATTTGGAGAGCTGCCGCTTGTACTGATTGCAAGAACAACATCACCGTCCTGGGCAAAGGCCTTCAGCTGACGGGCAAAGACATCGGCATAACTGTAATCATTCGCAATGGACGTAAGTACGGCCATGTCCGTATTGAGGGCCATGGCCGGAAAAGCAGGCCGCTCTTTTTTAAACCGGTTCACAAATTCAGCGGCAATATGGGATGCATCGCAGGCGCTTCCTCCGTTGCCGAAAAGGATAAGCTTGTTGCCCCGCGTTAAAGCTTCTGCAAGCAGCTTTGACACCTCTATGATGGTGTCAGTGTTTTCTGCAAGAAACTGCTCTTTGACAGATATGCTTTCCTTAAACGCCTTCGTTATCTTTTCTTTCATGGTTGTTCACTACCTGTCACAATTATAATTTCATCTGAGGGCAGGCTTTCAGTCTGGCCGGAAGCAGTTACCCGGTATGAATATTTCCTGTCCTGCTCAATAGAGCGATCAGTGAATGCAGGTGTGACTGTTTCTCCGGCCAGTATAAAATCACCTCCATCAGATCGGTAGACCCTGTATGATCTGACGTTCTGTCCGACAACTTCCTTCCATGTCAGGACAATGCTTTTTCCCGTGTAAATCCCCGTCAGAGACTGAGGAGCGTCAGGTCCTGCTGCTTCATATTTCTCTCCGGGGCCATCTTTGTCATCAGCCAGGGTTTCATCAGGCCCTGCGGTTTTTGGCCCGCTGCCGATGGATTCATCAGCCACTGTATCAGGATAGGATGGTATCAGAACCGGATCAGCCCTCCTGCCGCAGGCGGTCACCGATATACTAAATAAGAAGCACAGAACTATGAGGGCCAGGCGAATACATACCTGCAGATCCCGGTTTTTTTGTGTGCACCTTCCGCTTTCCATTTTTTATTTTCCATTTTTTATTTTTTTTATTCGCCCGCGGACCAGGTTCTTCGATGTTCCGCCGTATGACTTTTTCCCGTTCACCGAAGTTTCCACCTGAAGCACATGAAATACGTCCTTCCTGATTAGAGGAGAGAACCGCTGCAGCTCATCCAGATCCAGTTCAGTCAGTGATGTGCTCCTGTCAATGCAGTACGTTACAATTTTCCCTGTAACGCTGTGAGCTTCCCTGAAGGGCATTCCTTTTTTTACGAGATATTCCGCC
>JBFKMY010000456.1:0-1801 GCA_041629615.1 Thermodesulfovibrionia bacterium
ACGTGTTCGAGGCAAAACCCTTGAAATCATGACTGATGGGAATCAGCGTAAGACTGTTCAATCAGACAATCCGTTTGACGTGATCAGGAACGAACTTCAGGCGTACAGGCCTGTTGCCGTTGAGGGCCTGCCACGTTTTTATGGCGGCCTGGTGGGATTTATCGGGTATGATATGGTTCGTTGTTTTGAAGAGATACCCGACGGGAATAAAAAGGGGATTGATCTGCCGGATGTTTTCTTTATGCTGACCGATACCATACTCATCTTCGACAACCTTAAACAGAAAATTAAAGTTGTCTCGAGTGTGTTTACCGAAAATACGGATGAAGTTGCCGCGTATAGAGCGGCTGAAGGAAAGATTGAGCAGGTTATTATGAAACTCAAGGCCCCTTTCAAGGTCAATAATACAGGACATTCCGGAACATCCAGGACATTTACTTCGAATGTATCAAAAGCAACATTCCTGTCCTCTGTTGAGAAATCCAAAGATTATGTAATGGCAGGGGATGTTGTGCAGGTGGTACTTTCACAGAGATTTGAGCGTTCGACACCTGTGCATCCATTTGATATATACCGGGCCTTGCGCGTTATCAACCCGTCTCCTTATATGTATTATCTTGATATTGGGAACGCGCAGATTGTTGGGTCGTCTCCAGAGATACTGGTAAGGCTTGAAGAGGGACGGATTGTCCTTCGACCGATTGCTGGCACCAGAAAACGGGGAGCAGATGCCCTGAAAGACCGGGCACTCGAACAGGAGTTGCGAGCGGATCCCAAGGAAATTGCCGAACATATTATGTTGGTTGATCTCGGCAGAAATGATGTTGGAAGAGTTGCAAAAACAGGTTCTGTAACGGTCACGGAAATGATGGCGGTCGAACGGTACAGTCATGTGATGCATCTTGTTTCGAACGTTGAAGGCAACCTGCGGGAGGGGCTTGATTCTTTTGATGTACTTGCGGCATGCTTTCCCGCGGGGACCGTAACCGGGGCGCCAAAGGTACGGGCAATGGAGATCATTGAAGAGCTTGAGCAGACGCGAAGAGGCCCCTATGCCGGAGCGGTAGGCTATTTCAGCTTTACCGGTAATATGGATACCTGTATAACCATACGGACACTGATCATCAAGGATGGAATGGTATATGTACAGGCCGGAGCAGGGATTGTTGCTGATTCAGTGCCGGAAAAGGAATACCAGGAAACCGTTAACAAGGCAAAAGGAATGATGAAAGCGGTTGATATGGCAGAGAATAGACTGCAGTGAAATGAGAAATAAAAATAAAAAGATTATAAAGAGTATTGAGATGAGGATAAAAGGACAAAAAAACCAGTCCATACGATAAAACATGCTTTTAATGATCGATAACTATGATTCCTTTACCTATAACCTTGTCCAGTACTTTGGCGAATTGGGTGAAGATATACGGGTATTCCGAAATAACAGGATTACGCTTGAAGAGATCGAACAGATGCGTCCTGACCGTATTGTCATTTCCCCCGGTCCGGGTACGCCAAAGGATGCCGGCATATCAGTTGCTGTCATAAAACATTTTGCCGGACGGATCCCCATCCTGGGAGTCTGTCTCGGCCACCAGTCCATGGGAGCTGCATACGGAGGAAACATTATCCGTGCCCCTAAACTTATGCACGGTAAAACATCGGTTATTCATCATGATGGCAAGACGATTTTCAGGGGTCTCCCTGATCCGTTTGAGGCAACCCGGTATCATTCCCTCATAATTGACAAAGAGACACTGCCTGCCTGTTTTGAGATTACTGCGAGGACCGATGACGATGAGAT
>JBFKMY010000457.1:0-1799 GCA_041629615.1 Thermodesulfovibrionia bacterium
CCCTTTTCTCGAAATAATCCGTGAGGTAATCAGGAAAGACCATGATCTTGTCATTATTACCCCTGAGGGCAAAAGCGAGTTTAAGGACATGCTTTTCGGTACGACTACCATGCACTTAATGCGAAAGTGTCCCTGTCCTGTATGGGCGATTAAGCCTTCTTCCGATGTCCCTTTTCCCAGAATTCTTGCAGCAGTTGATCCTGATCCGGAAAATGAAGAGACGATATCTCTGAACAGGAAAATTCTCGAAATGTCGTCATCTCTTGCAAAGATGCAGGAGAGCGAACTGCACATTACACATGTATGGGATTTCCTCATAAGAAGTACATTGCTTCCACAGCAGTCGATGGATATTATAGCTGAAGAAGTAAGGGCCATGCATAAATTATCGTTCGAGAAATTATTAAAGAAGCATGCGCCCGGTCTTCCCGAACATCAGATTCATCTGGTTAAGGGGGAAGCCGGCTTGCAGATTCCGCGGCTGGCAAAAGAAGAAGATATCGATCTCATTGTAATGGGCACCGTAAGCAGGACGGGAATCCCGGGTCTGTTCATAGGGAATACAGCTGAAAAAATCCTTTACCGTGTTGATTGCTCTGTTCTCGCGGTTAAACCCGACGGGTTCCGTACGCCGGTAGAAGTTGATGATTAAGCCTACTCATATATAAAGAGGTATGTGAAGATGAATGTAGAGATTTTGTACTCGATAGCTCCCTTCAACTGGACTGCGATAGGCACGACATTATTGTGCGGCAGTATCATAGGCCTTGAACGTCAGCTCAGGGGCAAACCTGTGGGGATCCGCACATCCGTACTTATCACTCTCGGTACATATGTGTTTATCGTTATGGCAGCATCGGTCAGCACTACCTCGAGTGACCCTTCAAGGGCAATCGGACAGGTCATAACCGGCGTGGGTTTTCTGGGGGCGGGGGTGATGCTCAGCCGCAACGGTGTTGTGGTAGGGGTCACATCAGCCGCTACGATTTGGGCACTGGCGTCTCTCGGCGTCTGTATAGGAACGGGCCATTACCTGACTGCCGTGAAACTGGCACTTGTAATCATAGCGGTTTTAGTCGGGGTAGAGACACTGGAAAAATACTTCCAGGCCCTGACAAGAGGGGTCCATCAGAAATATAGGGTCTGGATCAAAAAAGACAAGTAAGGGTATTGTTTCGGACCAGACCATGTTTCAGCCTGATGGTTCCTACAGATCAAAAGAGGGCCGGCATGAACGAATGGCGGAAACCAGTGCATTGAAGATCATACGCTGGTGTTCTTCATTTCGCCACTTGCCCTTCCGGTTTAATTCAAGCTCTATCCCGATATATACCTCAGGGGAGAATGTCTTTCTTAGATATGTGACAAGTCCGTCCGCTTTGCCGAGGTACGGATAGTTCCTGCGTACTCTAGTCGCGGGATATTCTTTCTTCATGAACTTCTGCCATTGTATGCATAGGGTCTTTTCGAGAGGTCTTGAGGGATCGTACAGAAGTCCCATGTCCGCGTTTCTTCTGAGTCCGTTTATGATATCAGCGAAAGAATGTACTGAGATATGAAGTACTGTTGTCCCCTTTGCTGCTGAAGCGGAGATGCAGGATTCGACGTCCCTGCGATAAGGAAGATAATGTTTATTTATGACGTATTTCTTTTCATCATCACCCAGTTGTCCGGATATTTCGGAGAACAGTTTTGGATGGTGAGGGGACCGGTTCAGGTCAACGAGCAGGCGCGTTACGTCAGAGAAGAACAGGCGGGCATTGAGCCTGCGCGAAAGGGCCCTGGCCGCAACCAGAGAG
>JBFKMY010000458.1:0-1790 GCA_041629615.1 Thermodesulfovibrionia bacterium
AACATGATGCCCTGATCGCCGGCGCCCTGTTCATGATCGCTTGTTTCGTCGACGCCCATTGCAATGTCAGCCGATTGTTTGTCGATGGACGTCAGTACAGCGCAGGATTCCCAGTCAAAACCCATGTCTGAATGATTGTAGCCAATACGCTTTACTGTCTGGCGCACCACATTCTGCAAATCGACCCAGGCCTGCGTAGTAATCTCACCCGCTATGAGCACCATTCCTGTAGTAACAAGGGTTTCACATGCTACACGGGCAGTCGTGTCCTGCGAAAAGATCGCGTCAAGAACTTCGTCTGAAATCTGATCAGCAACTTTATCAGGATGTCCTTCTGATACGGACTCGGACGTAAACAGGTAATTCCTTTTTTTCATGGAGTTCCTCCTCAATTGGAAATAAGATTATTATTATAGTGGTTATAGGAAGATGAATTCAAGGGGATTGATTATTTTATCCATTATAAGGTCCCATTTGAATCACAGGAGTTTTATGCGGTATAGTAAAAACTTGCAGTGAAGAAAGGGGCATTTCATAGTGAACCATATAGACATTAAAGGTGCAAGGGTACATAATCTGAAAAATATCGATGTGAAAATCCCCCGCGACAGCCTCGTCATCATCACCGGGCCCTCCGGATCGGGCAAGTCCTCTCTTGCCTTTGACACCATTTATGCCGAAGGGCAAAGGCGTTACGTGGAAAGTCTTTCCGCCTATGCACGGCAGTTTCTTGAACAGTTGCAGAAGCCTGATGTTGATTCCATTGAAGGGCTCTCCCCGTCCATTGCCATAGAACAGAAGACAGCAAGAGGGGGGCTGCGTTCCACAGTCGGGACCATCACGGAAATATATGATTATCTGAGGGTCGCCTTTACGCGCATCGGAAGGCTTTCCTGCTATAACTGCGGGAGCCCTGTTGCAGCGCAGAGGATCCAGCAGATTGTAGACGCTGTTTCCACGTTCCCGCCAAAAACCCGTATCCAGGTGCTTTCCCCCATTGTTACCGGAAGAAAAGGGTTATATAAAAAAGAGCTCTATGAGGCGCGGAAAAAGGGGATCATACGCGCGAGAATTGATGGTGAAATGGTTGATATTACCCGGGAGGTCGCATTAAACAGGCACAAGAGGCATGACATCGATATCGTTATTGACCGGTTAATCATCAAACGGGGCATTGAAAAACACATTTCAAGCGCCATTTCACATGCAATGGGTTTTTCTGATGTTGTCATAATCAACATAATAGATGAAGAAAAGGACCTGTTTTTCAGTACGAAACTGGCATGTCCCGGTTGCGGGGTAAATTATCCCGAGGTAAGCCCGAGGTTTTTTTCCTTTAACAGCCCCTATGGCGCCTGTCCGAAATGCAGGGGACTGGGGTTTCATACTGTTCATGAAGATGATGAAAATCCCCGTGAATCTCAGCGATGTCCTGCCTGCAGCGGGTTTCGACTTCGAAAAGAGGCCCTTTCCGTAACGATAAACGGGGTTAACATTGGCGCATTGTCTGCAAGACCCATCAGCGAGGTCAGTGACTTCCTGAGGAACCTTAAGCTTACGAGGACCGAGCAGGGCATAGCATTAAAAATTCTCAGGGAAACAAAGGAGCGGCTCTCGTTTCTCAATAATGTAGGCCTCGGGTATCTGACGCTGGACAGGCCTGCCAGTACGCTCTCCAGCGGTGAGGCCCAGAGAATTAAACTTGCTACGCAGATCGGGTCTTCTCTCACAGGGGTCCTGTACATATTTGACGAACCCACAATAGGACTGCACCCGAGAGACTGCGGGAA
>JBFKMY010000459.1:0-1787 GCA_041629615.1 Thermodesulfovibrionia bacterium
ATGGAGTGTTATCTCCCAAACTGCTCGTGAACTGGGTTTTGATGGACAACCTGCCGGTGAGGGTGCAGCTTCAAATCCATAAATACATATGGGCTCCTGACGAACGTGAAGGGGTCTGAAAAAAAAGACGGAAGTCGAAAGTCAGAAGTCACAGGCCCTCACCGATTCCGTAACGAATTAACACATCTCCGAAAGAAAAACCTGTTGCGAACGTTAACGTGCATCCAATCATCCCGTGGCTCGCGCGTAGTCATTAAGGGGAAGACCTATCTGAATTTTTCTTCAAATGATTACCTGAATCTATCCGGACACCCCGCGATTATCAATGCGGCCGCCCGAGCACTGGCTAAATACGGGTTTGGCTCGGGTGCATCCCGGCTGTTAAGCGGAACTTTTACTCCTCATATGGTGCTTGAAGATAGGGTTGCGCAATTTAAAAAAACCGAATCAGCACTGGTATTTAATACAGGATATGCAGCGAACACAGGTGCCGTTCCTGCTTTGGCAGGACCTGATGCAGTCATATTCAGCGATGAGCTCAATCATGCCAGTATTGTAGACGGGACGAGACTGTCAAAGGCGAAGGTGAAAATTTACCGGCACAGAGATGTGGACCACCTTGATACCCTCCTGAAAAAAACAGTAAGCAAAAAATCCATACAGAGAAAAATTGTTATTACCGACACTGTTTTCAGTATGGACGGCGACATAGCTCCCTTGAGGGACATCCTGTATCTGTGCGACAGGCATGGTGCAATACTGATGATTGATGATGCCCATGGAACGGGAGTGCTCGGGCAATGCGGTAGAGGAGCGCTTGATCATTTCAGCATTGGCAGCGATGGAATTATACAGATGGGAACACTGAGCAAGGCCGCGGGCTGTTACGGTGCCTATATTGCAGGGAGCAGGGACCTGATCAACCTCTTAATCAACAGGGCCAGAAGTTTTATGTATTCCACAGCATTACCGCCCGCTGTTGCTGCAGGAGGGATTAAGGCAATAGATATTATTGAAAAGAGATCAAAGACATTAAGGAACAAATTATGGAAAAACAGAAAACACCTGCATCAAGGTCTGGAGGCACTTGGTTATGATACTCTCGGCTCAGAAACACCTGTCATTCCCATCTTGATGCAGACTTCAAAAAGTGCTCTGGAAAAAGCCGGCCATCTTTTCGAAAGCAATATATTTGCACCTGCGATCAGGCCGCCCACAGTCCCGGATAACAAATGCAGGATACGGTTCTCGGTTACAGCGGGGCACAGGAGAGAAGACATAGAACGTGTTATAGCGGTAATGAGCAGATGAATGCCTTGCTTTATATGTGCTATATCGTTTTGCAACCATTGAACATGATTGGGAATATAATATGGTATGTCTTGTGACAGGATCATCGAGAGGCCTTGGTAAGGAAGCTGCCCTTGCCTTTGGAAGGAGGGGACACCAGGTAATGGTCCACTGTTTAAAGAGAGCAGATGAAGCTGAACAGGTTGCATCAGCAATACATGACTCAGCAACTGCGGTGGCTGATGTACGAGATTGTACGTCAGTGAAGAAATGTATTGATCAGGTGATTGACAAGTGGGGAAGGATTGATGTCCTTGTCAATAATGCCGGCGTTGCAAAAGAATCTCTGCTTATAAAAACATCAGAGGGTGAATTCAATACGGTTATTGACGCTAATCTGAAAGGGCCCTTTCATTTCATCAGGGCAGCTGCCAGACACATGATGAAGCAGAGGGGAGGTCATATTATTAACATATCATCCTATGCCGGCTTAAAGG
>JBFKMY010000460.1:0-1775 GCA_041629615.1 Thermodesulfovibrionia bacterium
CAATTGCAGGTTACTACAAGTAATGCATGAAAGTGCCCCTACAGGATTTCGATGCCGTGCTCTTCCAGAAAATGTTTTGTCTTGCAGCATAAAGGGGCGGAGATCCTGAGACTGATTTTTGTACGGGGCTGCTGTTCCCTGATCCGGTTTGCCTTCTGGAGGATCGTTCTGCCGTCAGACATGATGACCCGGCTTTTCCGGGAAATCACGATGGCAAGGTGATGTTTTCGTATCTGCTCAATGACTGTTTTCGGCGGAAGCCCGTACTGTTTCGGGTCAATGGTCTTTTTCATAAGCGGATCATTTTTAAGCGGCAGATAACCGTCCTGTTCTTATTGTTACAGGCGGATCTGAATATTACGATTCCAGAGAGTCCTGTTTCCAGATACTGGACTGTTTGTAAAAGAAAGGCTTCAGCACATTCTGGCTGAGCGTATACCCGATGGGTTTAAACAGCCATCCCGCAAACGTCTTGCTGCCGAGACATTTTTTGCAGTACGGGTGAACAATCCAGTACTTCTTGAAGCCCTCGATAATGTTTTTTAGTTCAGGGGTCGAGAGAATTTCCTGAAGGGAGTTGTTCTTTAAATTACCGATACCCGTTTTGCCGTTAAAATCCATGCAGCAGAGGACAACATCCCCGTTATAAAGAATGCTGAAATGGTCCCTCATGCCAAAGCAATACCCTGACCAGGCATCCCGGATATCACTGTCAGCAGAAGCGTCAATCCAGCTCGTGAGAATGTATGTCTCGAAAAAAATATTATCATGCACCTGCACAACATTCCATCTGTAGGAGGCCAGTTTCCCGATCTCCTTCAGCGCTTTCTCACGCTCCGCGCCGTTAACACCCAGCACATCATAAATACTTTCCGCCCAGTAACGAAAAGTTTTCAGAAGGTCCCGGTTTGTTGAATTGATATTCTGTGAATCCATTTTCTTATGCATATCGCTTCCGCAGAATTTCGTGTTCAGAAAGCGGAATTTGAACGTTGTTTTTTTCTCTTTGATATTATAGGCGGACAAAAAACCGAGGACCCCCTCAACATAATCATCAAAAGAAATATTTCCCGCCTTCCGCAGCCGGAAAGATTTTTCATCAGGTGTCTGGAAAGACACATCGATCTGGTGAAGGTCATAATCAACAAGACGCCGGCCGGCCTTGCCGATGAGCCCGGTCCCGTTTGTGGTAAGGCCGACATTAACATCCTGCGTCCGGGCATACTCAAGAATCTCAAAAAATTTCGGGTGCAGCGTCGGCTCTCCCATAACATGAAAAGTGATTTTCTTGCAAATTTCATTGGTCTTCACCGTGTCAATAATCCCTTTTGCGAGGTCAGCATCCATGAACCCGGGAGGCCTTTTCATCTCGCTCTTGGGACAGAACACGCAGTCAAAGTTACAGATATTTGTAAGTTCAATGTGAATGCGCTTCAGAGGGACCTCAATGTGGCCGAAATATCTTTTATTGTTCGGATGATTCATCTTCAGACAATTGAAGTAATAAAAAAATATACGTACGCAAGATTAGCTGATGAAAATAACAGATTTATAAATACAATAAAATGTGAAATATGTCAAATTCATATGCCGTACGTGCTGCACCAGCCCTCAAGAAACTCCTGAAGTTTATCAGGCGGCAAGAATGTATCAGGCAAGGCTGCTCCCAGCATAATGGCTTTGTTGATTTTCCCGGGGAGCTCCGTAACACAGTATTTGATAATCTCATCAGGCAGTGACCCGGAGACACTTTCTATAAGGAGCCGTTCTGTGGA
>JBFKMY010000461.1:0-1772 GCA_041629615.1 Thermodesulfovibrionia bacterium
AGTCATAATGATATATCTGCAGAGGCAGGGCGCGCCTTGCCCTTACACTTCTTATATGAAATTATAAATGACGCTATAAACAGCAGATCACCCAAAATCAAAAGCTCATATCGATACGGTTTCGGCGCCTGCTGGTGCAGTGTTGCCCCCAGGTCATACATGAAAGAGTAGAGTACAATGAATATTCCCGTTAAAGCAAGAACGAATGACAGCGCTGCCGGCTTAAAGTCATGTCCCTTCTCAAAGGAGTAAATGATAAGCATGCTGAAGACAATCATTAAAGCAGCAATGGATGCAGGTGCAATTACAGGACCGATCCATGGCAGGGGGATAAGAAACAGGACATCCCATTGGAGCAGGGACGAAGGCCAGTCAAGCAGTACCTTTAACCACACATAATAAAAAATGTCCCAGACACCGAACGAAAACATGAAATAAGCAAACCGCTCCCAGAACCTCCTGCCTGCAAGGTACGCAACGGCTGTCAGCATACATATCGTCGCAATCTCCCGCAGGACCTCAACGAGGATTTTGTAATCGGCCATTGCCTTTAAGGGAAATGAAAATCCTTCGGGATAGAAAATTGCCCGCAGATATACGACGACCGCTGATTCCGCGAATGCCATTGCTACGGCGAAGATGGTTACCCAGATGACTTTATAGTGTAAGTTATTATTCAAAGCGAATTTCTGTATAGATGTAATTTAAAGAAGGTTTGTTCGTGGAAAGGACCTTGCATAATCACAGTGCAAGCTTAAACAGCGATGCCGGGTTTATGCTGACATTATTCAGTTTAACGCTGAGATGAAGGTGCGGGCCTGTGGCCCTTCCTGAACTTCCTACAAAACCGACTGTCGCCCCTTTTTCGACTTTGCTCCCATCGGCAACATTGAAGCCGGACAGATGCATGTAAACGGAATAGAGCCCCATCCCGTGGTCAATAATTAAGGTGTTCCCCCCGTAAAACAGGTCTGATGACAATACAACCGTCCCCGAATTAATAGCCTTTACAGGCGTGCCCGTCTTTCCCCTGAAATCCATTCCCCGGTGCACACTCGTCTTTTTTTCGTTCATGATACGCTTTACCCCAAATTCTGTTGAGACTTCCGTGCCTGTGGGTTCGGTAAATCCTCCGGCCCATGCAATGTCTGTGTTCCTGTCCCATATTTTTTTCTGGAGTATGTACTCTTTTTCTACGCGCTTCTGGTTTTCAGGACTTAACGTAACTTTCCCTTCGGGCAGGGTCAGCTTAATGGTTTTAAATTCGTGCGGCTTTACGGTCACTGCAGCTGTGAGAACTTCTCCGCTGTGATGAACGAGCACTTTATATTGACCGGGCGCGCTGTTAATGTCCAGAGGCACAAGTGCAATGAGTTTCCCCTCCTGCAACGGATATAATTCTATTTTATTTTCAAGGAACTCCGCTTTTATGGAAGAGGATTCTGTTGCCCCGATCTTTAGCAGAAAAACATCTCCTGGAACCACTTCCTGAGGGATAACCTCGACATTAAGGGCATATGATGGCACCCATGCCAGGACAATAAGAGCAGCGGATAAAAGCAGTCTATAAACATTCTTGCCTATCAAGATAGTGTATTATAGCAAAAAAGTATTGGAGCATTGAATTGACAGGGATGCAGGGGGGAATATATTGATTTTTAGCGGGTTTTATCTTACTCTTATAGACAATATTATATGAATGTAAACAGCCGTGCCGTGCAAGCGGCGGGATTTGCATAACAGCCTGACGGCTGCAGGCATCATTGTGAAAG
>JBFKMY010000462.1:0-1763 GCA_041629615.1 Thermodesulfovibrionia bacterium
AATTGTCTGCCCTGGCCCTCAGGCTGAAGTTTGACAGACCCATATAAACGGCATCGGCGCCATAGTGGAGTGCGGTCTTCAGTTTTTCAAAATTCCCTGCAGGAGCAAGTAGTTCAGGTATATTCATGGAAAATATTCCCTCCGTTGTTCACACGACCTGATCATTCCATTACTTATATATGAATGACCATAGTATTTTACCCTTTTAGCCCTGATAATTACCTCTTGCTTATGAGTAAGAGGATTGTCAGCAGATTTGTTTACGACGGGAGAAAAAAGATGCGGAAGCGTATATTATTACTCAATAACTCCGGAATCATGAATAGCCAGCATAAATGCATCTACCACTGCGGGATCAAATTGTGTCCCTGAATGGGCGTTTATTTCTTTCAGGGCAGCGTCAAAATCGAGTTGTTCCCTGTAGGAGTTTTTGCTTGTGAGAACGTCAAATACATCCGCGACAAACAGGATTTTTGCACCAAGGGGTATCTCATCTTGTTTTTTTGACGAGGGGTATCCGGTCCCGTCATACCGTTCATGGTGGCAAAGGATTATATCTGCCGACTCCTTCCAGAGTGAAATTGACTTGATCATATCATATCCCAGTCTGGGATGGTTCATTATAATTTCCCTGTCCCACTGTTCACGCATATTAATCTTCATAAAGCCGATATCGTGAAACAGACAGGCATAGTAAAGTCTTTTTAGTTCGTCTTCAGAAAGGTCAAGATGCTTTCCTATCAGATTCGCGTAATTTGCAACTCTCCGCGCATGGCCCTTCTTGTCCTGAATAAGGTCCTGTGTCCCGACAAGGATTTCTGTTATATGGATAACATCAGTCTTTTGTCCCTCACTGAGACTGTTCTGAGCTATGGACAGGCCTGCCTGATCAGCAAGACTGCTGAGTATTGCCTCATCATGTTCCGTGAATTTGCCCTGCATTTTGTTTCTCAACTCAAGTGCCCCGATTATTTCATTTGAATAGATGAGAGGGACGCAGATAATTGACATCGTCTCATACCCTGTTTCCCTGTCAAATTCCGCATTATAACGTGGGTCGGTCGACACATTATTGGACAGGGCTGCATAACCCGTTTCTGCAACCACGGTGGCAAAACCATCCCCTGATTGCACGACCCTGTTAGTCATTTCCTCTGAATGAATCCCGGAACTGACCTTGATTCTGAGCCTGCCCTCTTCATCAAAGAGAAGCAGGGCCCCCAATTCTGCAGATGTGAGATTCATGGCTGAATTCACAATATTTTCCAGAAGTACGTCAAGGTACAGCGTTTCCCGAAACTGTTTTGTAATATCAAAAAGACTGTTCATCTTTCTGTTCAGTTCCTCTGCAGAACCAATAGACGAGTTTGTCGCCTTTGTGGAGAGCATAAGTCCCAGGACAGATACCGCAACAGCAAGAACAAGAACTATTCCGATGCTTACCGGAAGATTTGTCACATGATCCTGTGTTACATAGGGGTAGACATATTTAATGGAAAAATATACGAGCAGGGACAGGGGGATAATGGAGGCAACAAAATGCGATAGTTTAACCGATCGGCGAATATGTTCAAAGGAATCTCTTCCCTCAAGGCTGTACATAGTTTTTCCTTTAACGTAATTTATAGTCTTATCGGTATATTGAGGGAAAATCCTTAGAAGTATTTTTTGAGAAGTGGCAGGAAGTTACTAGAACCTATCTCAAAATTAAAATGTTGTATCATATTGCATGGTTCGTTTAACAGATGAACAGTGGCAACTCA
>JBFKMY010000463.1:0-1727 GCA_041629615.1 Thermodesulfovibrionia bacterium
GGATGATAGGGCTTTATGATGAAATCAAATGCCCCCCTTTTTACTGCGTCAACAGCCATGTCCAGATCGGCAAAAGCAGTCATCAGGATGACCGGAATCTGGGAATTTAATTTATGTATGCTCTCGAGAAGATCAAGCCCGGAAACCTCAGGCATTTTTATATCCGTCAGGACAACATCAACACTGGTCCCCTTCATCCCGTCCAATGCTTCATGTGCATTACTGCAGACAATAACACTATATTGCTTTTCCGTAAGCATCCGTGCAACAGCATCTCTTACATGAGGATCATCGTCAACGAGAAGAATCTTTTTCACCCCTGTGGTATCCATTTATTTATATACCTGATTTTACCCGACGATTATATTCCCTGATTTATTTTTCCTTCCGGCCCACGTGTTTTAAGTTTATCCTGACAGGTCTCAATTGTAAAGCTATTTTTCTTATTATTATGTCCTGCATTTATTAATTGCTCTCAACCCTGACAGATGATTCGGATTTCGGCAGATATATGTGAAATGTTGTTCCCTGCCCGCGCTCACTGGTCACACTGAGAAACCCCTTGTGCTGTTTTATGATTCCGTATACCATTGAAAGCCCGAGCCCCGTACCTTTCCCGACTCCCTTTGTAGTATAGAAAGGCTCGAATATCTTTGTAATTGCATCCCTGTCAATGCCTGTCCCCGTATCATGAAAGGTCATGCGTGCAAACATCCCGGGCCTGCCAAAGCCATGTTTTTTAATAAAATCATTTTCAATTTCTATAAGTTCCGTCTCTATTGTCAGGAGTCCCCCCTCGGGCATGGCATCCCTGGCGTTCGTCGCCAGGTTGATGAATACCTGCTCCAGCTGGTGTCTGTCGGCTATTATTGACAGTTCTTCATTTGCAAGTTTTAATTGTATTTTTATATTCCCGCCTACAAAATCGGCAATGAGACTTTCCGTCTCTTTTATAACATCATTCAGATGAACAGCAGCTTTTTCTGTTTTCTGTTTTCGGCTGAAGAGAAGCAGTTCCTGAACAGTTTTTGCCGCATTGTGTGAGAGAGCAATTATCTTATGGACAAAATCCTTTGACGGGTCACCATCCTCTATCCGGTTTTTAAGCAGATAACTGTTGCTTATGATAGCGGTAAGGATATTATTAAAATCATGGGCAACACCCCCGGCAAGCTGACCGACCGCCTCCATTTTTTGGGCCTGAAGAAGCTGGCTCGCAAGTTTATTCCGTTCTGAAATATCAAGTTTAGCAGACAGAAGGCACGATTCGTTTTGAATATTAATGAATTCTGCAGAATACAGGACATCAAGAATTTCTCCATTCTTCATGCGCAGCCGGGTTTCCATGTTATACACGGACCCGCGCTCCTCCATCTGTCCGGTTAATGTGGTGCGATCATCAGGGTCAGCCCAGATGTGAAGTTCCAGCGCAGTATGTCCTATCATCTCTTCTCTGCTGTAACCGCTTGCTTCCAGAAAAGCGTTATTGACATCAAGGTATCTTCCCTCTTCAAGAGTGCTGATTGACAAGAACACCGGACTTGAATGTGAATTTGTAGGCCACCCTGTTGCTGAACTGATAGATGAGGGGCTGTCACAGGATCAGCTGAAAATAAATATGGGAATCAGTCCTGACAGAAGAGTTGTGGCCGTCCTTCCCGGCAGCCGGCCAAATGAAATCAAAAAACATCAATCAATAATAGTAAAGTTGGCTGACACGTTTAAAC
>JBFKMY010000464.1:0-1717 GCA_041629615.1 Thermodesulfovibrionia bacterium
GAGTTTTATAAGACGCTTAATTTTGAAAATAATCCAATAAAGAAAGGAAGTGGAATCATGAAAAAGGAAGTAGCGGGAGTTGTATCGATTATGTTTTTTATGGCCCTTTTTATTGTGACAAGCACCAATGCTGCAGAATATATCGGGGCAAAGAAATGCAAGGCATGTCACATGAAGCAGTATAAGTCTTGGCAAAAAACAACCATGGCAGACAGCTTTGAAAACCTGAAACCGGGGGTGAAGGCGGAGGAAAAGAAAAAGGCCGGACTGGATGCTGACAAGGATTATACTGCTGATGCTGACTGCCTGAAGTGCCACACAACAGGATATGGTAAAGGCGGATTTACAACGATAGAGGAAACACCGGACCTGGCCGGCGTTCAGTGTGAAGGGTGCCACGGCGCAGGAGGCGATTTCAGTAAGATAATGAAGAAAAACAAGGAATTTAAACTGGAGGAAGTAAAAGCTGCCGGACTCATCATTCCTTCCGAAGACGAGGCTGGCTGCATGGAATGTCACGGAGAAGACAGTCCTTTTAATGAAAAGGTAGATCCCAAGTACAAATTTGATTTTAAAGAACGGCTCGAGAAGACACACGAGCATTTTCCTTTAAAATACGAACATTAGTGAGGAAGTGCGGAAGCCAGAAAGTGGGTAAGCGGGGAAGATAATGAGACTAAAATACTTGTATTCATTGTGTTAAAGATAATGATTTATTCTTTTACTTCCTCGATTACGAACTTCCGTGCTTCCGCACTTCTCTGGCCAGGGCTATCATAAGAAGTGATATTGCCGCAGGGGTAACACCGGGGATTCTGCCTGCCTGTCCCAGATTCAGCGGTCTGACTTCTTCAAGCTTTTCTATTATCTCTGTTGACAGGCCGTTAATACCTCTATACACAAATCCTGCAGGGATGGTCTTTGCTTCAATTTTCTTGAATTTCTCCGCGTGCTCTGCCTGGCGCTGAACATATCCCTTGTACTTTGTCTGGATTTCAACCTGATTAATTACATCCTGTGAAATTCCGTTATCCGATGGGGCGACTTCCGCGATATGAACATACGTCACTTCCGGCCTCTTAAGCAACTGATACAGGGTCGTGTCTTCCTTTAACGGTGAGGCACCGAGTCTGTTTAATACAGGATTCATGACCGCCGGCTTGACACGGGTGGCCCGGATTCTCCGCAGCTCATCTTCTATTGCTGTTTTCTTTTTCACAAAGGAACGAAACTGATTATTATTAATGAGCCCGAGGTCGTGTCCCTTTTCCATGAGCCGCAGATCAGCATTGTCCTGTCTGAGCAGGAGCCTGTATTCGGCCCTTGATGTAAACATCCTGTAGGGCTCTTTTGTCCCTTTCGTCACCAGGTCATCGATTAACACCCCGATGTATGCCTCATCCCGTCCCAGTATAATCGGGGGTTTATTATGAAGGGTGTGTGCTGCATTGATGCCTGCCATCAGCCCCTGGGCAGCAGCCTCTTCGTATCCCGATGTGCCGTTGATCTGCCCTGCGAGAAAAAGTCCGGCGACACGTTTCGTTTCCATGGTCGGCTTAAGCTGGGTCGGATAGACAAAATCATACTCGATAGCATACCCGGGCTTATTGATTACCGCTGCCTCAAGACCCCGGATGCTTTGTACCATCCCGGTCTGGATTTCACGGGGCAGACTTGTGGAAATACCGTTTGCATAATATTCATCACTGTCAAGGCC
>JBFKMY010000465.1:0-1714 GCA_041629615.1 Thermodesulfovibrionia bacterium
GCATTCAATACTGTTCGTCCCTGATTTTTCGGATGCAGCAAAAATCGGCATGGCGCTTTCAAACATAGGGAATATCCGTTCCGACGGGAGACCCATACTCGGGCTGGATGCAAAGGAGCTTTTAAAGATCGTAAAGGACGTATCGCCCGATGCCATGTACGTCCCGGCGCACGCGTGGACTCCCCATTTTTCCGTTTTCGGCGCGGTATCGGGGTTCGATTCCCTGGAGGAATGTTTTGATGACCTGACGCCACATATCCATGCCATCGAGACAGGGCTTTCATCGGACCCGCCCATGAACTGGCGGCTTTCGGCTCTTGACAGGATAACCCTCATATCAAACTCCGACGCCCATTCCCCGGCAAAGATCGGCCGCGAGGCAAATATATTCGATACGGATATTTCGTATGCATCAATGATGGATGCACTGAAGACGCGGAAAGGGTTTAAGGGGACCATTGAATTCTTCCCCGAGGAAGGCAAGTACCATTATGACGGACACCGGGCATGCAGCACGAGCCTGACTCCGAAAGAAACGGTCAAACACAATTACCTCTGTCCTGTGTGCGGCAGGAAGGTCACCGTCGGCGTAATGCACAGGGTCGACAAACTTGCGGACAGGGAAGACGGGTATAAACCAAAAGGCGCTCCCGCTTTTCATAGCATCATTCCCCTCCCTGAAATCATCTCTGAAACAATGCAGGTCGGGGTCAACAGCAAAGCCGTGAATAACGCATATCTCGGCCTGCTCGACAAGCTGGGCAATGAATTCAGCATATTGATGAATGCACCTCTTGGAGATATTGAAAAGGCAGGCTCGCCGCTTTTCAGGGAAGCCATATCAAGGATGAGGACAGGCAATGTCCGCATCGCGCCCGGTTATGACGGGGAATTCGGGAAGATCCGGATATTCGAAGACGATGAAAGATAAACTGAGCTGACGTAAAGATAAAAGGGCACGTTTGAGAATCCGGGGGCCGGCATAGAGTGGTTCATTATGCAGTTTTTGGAATAAGTTTCGTGTCCAGTTCAAGTTCATAGGAAAGTATTGTCTTAATGTTCATCTTTTTGGAAGCATTAAGGATTTCTATTCCAACCAGTTTATTCTCTGATGTTGTATCTAAATTTACCCCCTCGGAAATCTCAACAACCCCATTCGGTTTCTGGTTCCCCAATTTGATATATATGGCATCAACCTCCGCATCATAATGTACTTTCATTTTTTCCTTCCTTTCTTCAATGGATAGTTTGTTATTACCGTTGCTGTGCCCCCCTTAACGGAAACAACAATCTTCAATTGATACGTTAGTCCTTCAACATTTCGTATGATCTCATGTTCGCCATGACGCAAATTCATATTTGCCAAAATCTCTGTCACTGTTGACTCATGAATCGCATAAAGTTTTGCTCGCCTTTTAGCATGGCGTGAAAATTTTATATCCATAAGATGTTACCTTTCTAAATTATACCTGAATCCCTTGAATATCGCTCCATTGCATGCCGTTAAGTAAATAAGAACCATTCATACATATTTATCTCTGTCTGTCTGTAAACGGAATCAGATTATGGATATCGTACATCGGTCACATGGGGAGTCTATTATTTCCTATTATCTTGTTACTGGAATCACCATTATGAGGTCATATTGTAAACTCGTCCCGTACTCAAAATAATATTTGATCATTCTTGATGAGAAGTTGCAATACTCCTAATA
>JBFKMY010000466.1:0-1712 GCA_041629615.1 Thermodesulfovibrionia bacterium
CTGCAAGGGCAAGATCAAGGTCCCCGTTAAATCTGTTGAGGAGATGCCTCAGATATCTTGTCCCTCCCTCGATATTGTCCTCCGGATCATAGGGATTGCTGACCTGCATATCTTTCGCCGTAGACGGCATGAGCTGCATTAATCCTATTGCACCCTTGTGAGATACGGCTTCAGGGTTCCAGTTGGATTCTGCGGTTATGACTGCTTTGATAATGGCGGGTTCAATATTATATTTTTCTGACTTTCTGCGTATTATATGGTCGTACCCTCTTTTATTGTGAAGTTTGTTTTCTGAAATTATTTTCTTATACCCCTGCCCCTGCGGAATGTTTGTAAAATGGATTACGCCGTTTTTATCTTCATATTTGTAGATGTCAGCGAATACGGACGGGACGTACAGGATTGAAAACAATACAGCCATACTTACGTAAATGATGTTCATCACTGTTTAAATATACCATGTATGGATTAAAGGGGTCAATTTGAGTAGAAGATACCGGCCGCATCCCTGAAACAGCCGTATGCTATAATTAAATGCTTGAGAACAGACATTATTTAATGCACATTCATCAGGAATAACAGAAGTGTTGCCGTATGGTGAGCGGGGAGTGTACTGACCGTTACGGAATTACATATCTGACAGAAATATCATGGGCAAAGCGATTGTTGCGATTGTAGGAAGGCCAAATGTAGGCAAGTCCACGCTCTTTAACAGGATAACAGGGAAACGGCGTGCCATTATTGATGATTTCCCCGGCATCACAAGGGACAGGCTGTATGCCGAGGCAACGTGGGAGGACAGGTCTTTTCTGGTTGTGGATACAGGGGGATTTCAGCACGGGACCGATGATGCCTTTGCCGGTGAAGTAAAGAAACAGGTATATCTTGCGGTGCAGGAGGCTGATATTGTTCTTTTGATGCTGGATGGACAAAGCGGTATCATGCCCCTGGATATTGAATTAGCCGGTGAGTTGAGGAAATACGGCAAACGAATTTTCGCTGCAGTAAATAAAATTGACGGGCCCCGCAGGGAAAATGACCTTCTTCATGATTTCTTTTCCCTCGGCTATGATCTGTTTCCCCTCTCAGCACTGAACGGATACGGGTATGAGGAACTCATGGACCGTCTGTCTTCATTTCTCCCGGCAGGGGAGCAGGAAAGACCGGAATATCCGAGGATAGCAATTGTGGGAAGACCGAATGTCGGGAAATCAACCCTTGTTAATTCCCTGCTTACAAAGGAGAGAATGATTGTCAGTCCGGTCCCCGGGACAACCCGGGACGCTGTTGATTCAGTCTGTTCGTACTATAAAAAAAAATATGTTCTCATAGACACTGCCGGTATCCGCAGAAAAGGCAAAATGGCGGAGACGGTTGAGAGATATTCATTTATGCGTACACTCAGGAATATTGAAGAGAGCGATGTTGCCCTTGTTGTCCTTGATGCATCCGACGGGGTCGTTGAACTGGACCAGAAAATAGCCGGCTCTGTTGTTTCTGCTAAAAAGGGGGCGGTCATACTTTATAATAAATGGGACCTTGTGAATAAAGATTCTTTGTCCGTGAATGAGGTGAAAGAACAGATCTATGAAAAACTCTGGTTTATGAGACATGTCCCGATACTCACCATTTCTGCAGTGAGCAAACAACGGATGACAAAGGTCTTTCCTCTCATTGATAAGGTCATGAGCGAAAGTTCAAAGCGGATCAGC
>JBFKMY010000467.1:0-1712 GCA_041629615.1 Thermodesulfovibrionia bacterium
CCCTGTTTTTCCCGCAACTAAATTCCCCTTGATCTCGGCCTGCATTGCAGTGCCCCCCTCCCCGACCACCATTTTGAGAATGTCCTTTACCTTTACCGCAGTCTCCCTTGAGACGACCTGTCTCGTCATTTCAGGCCGCACTTTTTTCACAATTTCTCCGACGGGTGAAATAATGTCAGATACGATATAGGGCTTCATCAATGCACCACCATTGGCAATAGCAGCATATGCCCTTAATACCTGCAGTGGGGTGACCCCTATTTCCTGGCCTATTGACAATGCGGCTATCGATGTCCCTGACCAGTCCGCGGTCTTCCTGAGTATCCCCTGGACCTCACCGGGGAAATCGATCCCCGACTTTTCTCCAAAACCGAATTTCCTGATATAGGTATAATATTTTTCTTCCCCAAGCTTAAGTCCCACCTGTACGGCACCTACATTGGAGGATTTTTGAATAATTTCCTGAAAGGTAATGATCTTGTTCCTGTGAATGTCACGGACCGGTTTTCCTCCGACAAAAATAATCCCTTTTGACACATCAAACTCATCATGAAGATGGACAATCCCCTCTTCAAGGGCCGCTGCTGCCAGGATTGTCTTGAGCGTTGATCCCGGCTCAAACAGGTCGGTGATGCCCCTGTTGCGTCGTGCATAATCCCGGGACCTGCCGGCAGCATTCGGATCGTACGTGGGTCTGTTCGCCATGGCAAGTATTTCGCCGGTCATCGGGTCCATCATGATTGCCACCGCCGCCTTTGCCTTCCACTCTGCCATAGCACCGGACAGTTCCCTTTCCACAATATACTGGATACCTTCGTCTATGGTGAGCAAAAGGTTGTTCCCTGAAATAGCATCCCTGATGTTGCTTGAAAGACGGTTGCCCCGCGCGTCCGTTCCAACGGATACGTTGATCCCCTCGCCCTTTAAGTATTCATTATATTTAAGTTCAAGGCCTGCGATGCCGCTGTTGTCAATATTCGTAAATCCCAGTATATGAGATGCTATCCTTCCTTTGGGATAATACCGCTTTGATTCAGGGACAACGCCGAGCCCGTCATAGCCCATCTTTTCTAACAGTTTTCGGACCTCACGGGCCGTATCATGGTCCATTTTCCTGTCAATCCAGATAAAATTCTTATGCTTTTTTTTCAAAAGGACACTGTTCAGCTCTTTGGATGAAACCTTCGTGAGCGGGGCAAGTTCCCTCGACAGGTTCCTCGTGTTTTCAATTTTCGAAGGCACGGCAAAGAGTGAGTCCGATTCTATGTTTGCGGCCATTTCCTTCATTCGTCTGTCCCATATGACACCGCGCTGCGGCTGTAGTGTTTTCTCCCTGTTATACTGCTGTGCCGCCCTTCCTGACAGTTTGTCGTGATCAACAATCATAAGGTCAATCAAACGCACAAATATTACCGCAAAACCAAAGAGGATGACGGTAATAATGACTAACGCCCTTTTCCTGCTCTTCTGAAGAGGTATTTTTACAGGATCTTCGTCCCACAGTTTCTTTATTTCTGTTCTTTCTGCTCTTCTTCTTTTCATTCCGTCACTTTTCAAACAGGATGCTGTCTTTCCTGATACTATTCCTCATCCCAGAATATGATTATGTTCATTTAGTAATTTCCACTCCGTGCAGCCTCGGGATGTACAAAATCCGTCAAAGACTTACTTCATCGATGCCCTGCGAGGACCTGCAGCCGATGTCCTTTTGA
>JBFKMY010000468.1:0-1697 GCA_041629615.1 Thermodesulfovibrionia bacterium
CTGGGGCTCAGGATGACCTCATTTCATAATGGAGTGAGCAAAAAACATGGGGAAGTATCGAGGAGCATGTGGAGATCGCTTTGGCCGGACAAAAAAGAAGAAGACATTCCCATCGATCATATAACAAACGGAATACATGTGCCGACGTGGATAGAGCCGAAAATCGAACTCCTTTTTAATGAGCACCTCGGTAAAAACTGGAAGGACCGGCATGACGACCGGGAGTTATGGAAAGTTGTTGACCATATTCCCGACAAGGAGCTCTGGCAGATCTATATGTGGCTGAAGGTAAAACTTTTCAATGCAGTGAGGTCCCAGACCCGTCTCAGGTGGATTGAAGCCAGTGCAAATCCGCTGAATGTTGTCAGCAGCGGGACACTCTTTGATCCTCTTACACTGACTATCGGATTTGCCAGACGCTTTGCGACATATAAAAGAGCATGCCTCATTTTCAGTGATATTGAACGGCTGAAGAGAATATTGAATAACCGGTGGAAACCGGTGCAAATTATTTTTGCCGGGAAAGCACACCCCGCAGATGATGAAGGGAAGAGAATCCTGCAGCGTGTGTTCAATGCCTCATGCGATCCCTCTCTTGGCGGGAGAATTGCAATTGTCGAAAACTACGATGAACAGCTTGCTCAGTATATGGTGCATGGAGTTGATCTGTGGTTAAACAATCCTGTTCCTCCACTTGAGGCTTCGGGAACAAGCGGGATGAAAGCAGCCTTGAATGCTGTTCCCCAGTTGAGCATACTTGACGGATGGTGGATTGAGGGATACAACGGCAAAAACGGATGGGCCTTTGAGGGCACCGGGAGTGATGAAAAAGACGCTGCAGCAATATATGACCTTCTTGAGAAAGAGATCATTCCGTTATATTACAAACAGGATGAGGACGGTGTTCCCCGTGAGTGGGTAAAGGTCATGAAGGAGGCCATCAAGAGCACCGGTTCGCAATTCAGTGCAAGACGGATGGTCAAGGAGTATGCGCAGAAATTTTACAAGCATGCGCTTGAAGCCGCGTCTTCATAATATCAGGCGCCTAACGGGCAGATTCCGAAGTTTGTCAAACCTTAAAAAGAAGAAGTCGCTTTTATGAAGAAAATAACTTGACTATACCCTGAAATAAGTAATCAATTATATTGCAAATTTATTTTCCAATAGGGAGGCATCATGTCTGATCCCCTGTTAAAAGATGAATTAACAACAATAAATGCTTACTGGCGCGCTGCAAATTACCTATCTGTCGGACAGATTTATCTTTATGCAAACCCATTACTGAGAGAACCCTTGAAGCTCGAACATGTCAAACCCCGGCTGCTCGGCCACTGGGGAACAACACCGGGCCTCAATTTTATTTATGTCCATCTGAACAGAATTATCAAGAAATACGATTTGAACATGATATATATTTGCGGACCCGGTCATGGTGGTCCCGGAATGGTTGCAAATACATACCTTGAAGGAACGTACAGTGAAATCTATCCGAACATATCACAGGATGAAGACGGAATGCGGAGGCTGTTCAGGCAGTTCTCCTTTCCCGGAGGTATTCCAAGTCATGTTGCCCCTGAAACTCCGGGCTCGATCCATGAAGGAGGAGAGCTGGGCTATGCAGTCTCTCATGCTTTCGGCGCGGCCTTCGACAACCCCGGTCTGATCGCTGCGTGTGTTGTCGGTGACGGTGAAGCTGA
>JBFKMY010000469.1:0-1696 GCA_041629615.1 Thermodesulfovibrionia bacterium
CAAAAACCAATACTACTGCGAAAGTGACCAATAATTTATACATAGTATCCCCTCCAATTTTATCTTAAAAAAGATATGTTGATGCTATCATAGTCATCCCCTTTATTTATCCTTGATGCTTTATAAACTGCAAGCAGGTTTCTCATATCAGTGTACGACAGGTCTTAACATCTCAAGGAATTCAAAAAACCGCTCAAATCCATTCCCCTCCGCCTGAAGCAGAAACCCGACGCCGTAAACATATCTTTCTATTACCCTGACCTTCGCCATTATTTCATCCGCACCCGCAGTTGCATACTTCTTTTCATATCCCTTGAGCCTGTGAACCGGAGGATTTACAGCAAGCTGGGCAAACAGAGGCACCTGGGGATTTCCCGTCCTCACCCACTCAATGGTCCGGGTCACCGTCCCCTGAAACTTATCCGCCTCAAGCAGCTGCCACCGCTGAAACTGCACTGCAAAGATGTCCGCGTAAGGGGCCATGGCTGCGCCGTATGCAAGCAGGGTTATTGCGGTATCAGGGACGATAATCAGACCGAGACTGTGCTCATCGGCAAGCAGGCGGGCCTTTTTCACTGCCCCGACAGGATCATCTTTTTCTTCCTGCGGGGTATGGCTTGACTTCCAGGCTTCGGGATTGTAGCAGAGGTAGTCGATTTTCACCTTTTGGGAAAGGAGAAATGCGAGGTCTTTTTTCAGGTCTCCCAGCGACTGCCGGATAAGCGCCACCTTCCCCTGTTTGATGCGCTTCAGGAGGGACACTGTTTTCGGGTTCCCCCTGACAAACAGGACATCATCCGCTCTTAAATATTTATTGAGGCGGTCAGCAAAGGCTTCGGTGATCTCCGCATCAGCGGCGAACAGGGGTACGCCAAGACGTAAAGGCCCGTCAGTACCAGCCAGGGCAGTGCCGGCAGGAAGCAGCAGACAGAAGAGACACCATGCAATGATAAGTATGCGTGTCCCGTCTGTACGGATTCCTGCCATCCTTCTCCCTCCCGGCATCGGCTTACTGAATATATCGGATTATATATGAAATAACTCTCAGAGTCCAGTTGATAATCAACGCAATGTTTCTATAAACTAAGCATAAATATTAGACCGTCAACCTATGAAAATACTCGTCATAAAACCCAGCTCTCTGGGCGATGTTATCCACGCGTTACCGTTCCTGAAGACCCTGAAAGACACCTTTCCCGAGTCGCACATAGACTGGGTAATAAGCAAAAGTTTAAAAGGGATATTAGAAGATAACCCGCTCATAGATGACCTCATCATCTTTAACAAGGATGCGTGGAAAAATGTGACAAACCTCTCCGGGACCGTCTCGGATATTGCATCTTTAAGAAAGACTCTGAGGTCGAAGCACTATGATATTGTCGTGGATCTGCAGGGGCTGCTGCGAAGCGGGCTTATTGCGTACTTTACGCCCGCAACGTTAAAGGTCGGTTTTGCAGATGCGCGCGAAGGGAGCCGGCTTTTTTATGACAGGAAAATTTCCGTTGACCATAAGCTTCATGCGGTGGACAAATGTATTGAGGTGGCCAAGGCCCTGGGTGCAAAGGCCGGGGTGGTAGAATTTCCTCTTTATATTAGCCAGAACGCAAAGAGCGGAGTCAACGATCTTTTGGGAGGCATTGATGAATACATTGTTATCGTACCGTCTGCACGGTGGATTACTAAAAGATGGCCCGCC
>JBFKMY010000470.1:0-1692 GCA_041629615.1 Thermodesulfovibrionia bacterium
GCCCCTCCCCACATTTCAAGAGAGAAAAAATCAGCATGGTTTCTGGAATACACCTCAGAAATTTTCAGCATATCTATGGTTCTCATGCGGGTTGCAAGCAATGACTGATGTGCATCGCGAAACGTCGTATCTGTCAGCAACAGTCTTTTTTCGTCACGAATATACCGGGCGAATTTCACCGGCCCCATTTCAAGCAACAGATCACGGGTCCCTCTGGGCCTGGATTTTCTATGATCAAACGTTGGTACCGGCGCTGTACGGCGGCATATGGATTTTGGTAATTCCTTGATGAGAGAGTGTCCGTTGACAAGAACGTCTGCGAGAAACCGCATAAGAAGGGTAGCACGGTCTCTGTGTCGGGGAAAACAGAAAAGATCCTGATTTTCGTCAATAAAATTTGTAGTGCACTTTCCTTCCAGGATATCCTTATGGTTGACAAGATTTATCAGAAACGGAATGTTCGTCTTTACACCACGAATCCTGAATTCTTCCAGAGCCCTGTCCATACGGCTGACTGCATCCTCAAAACAAATTCCAAATGCCGTGACCTTCACAAGGAGCGAATCGTAAAAAGGGGTAACAATAGCTCCGGAGAAAGCGGTTCCGGCATCAAGACGGATACCCATTCCGCCGGCAGAACGATAATGCTGAATGCGCCCATAGTCGGGAATAAACTTATTAGCCGGGTCTTCCGTGGTAATCCTGCATTGTAAGGCAGCTCCCCTGATCTGGATTGACTTCTGATCAGGTATGCGTATCTCCGGAGAGTGAAGCGGGTACCCTTCACTGATCAGTATCTGTCTTTTGACAAGATCGATCCCGGTTATCGCCTCCGTAACGGTGTGTTCAACCTGAATTCTCGGGTTGATTTCAATAAAATAAAATTTACCTGTTTCTGTGTCGAAAAGGAATTCTACCGTTCCGGCATTATCATAATTTACCGATTTACACATTCTTACCGCAGTGTCACAGATATTCTGCCTGATACCTGCATCAAGATTCTGTGCAGGTGCAATCTCGACAACTTTCTGATGGCGTCTTTGAAGAGAGCAGTCACGCTCATAGAGGTGCACAATATTATGGTGTTTGTCTCCGAGAATCTGCACCTCGATATGGCGCGCCTTTTCAATGCATTTCTCTATGAAACATTCATCGGAACCAAAGGCGGTCATGGACTCGCGCTGAGCCTCATTGAGGCGGCTGATTAATTCCGACTCGCTGCGAACAACGCGCATTCCCCTGCCTCCTCCACCATGGACAGCCTTGATAATGACCGGATAACCCAGTTGCCTGCAAAATGCCACGGCTTCCTCCGGACTCTTCAGAGGAGCATTGTTCCCCGAAAGTATGGGTACCTGAGCCTTTTCGGCAATCTGCCTTGCAGAGGTCTTGTTGCCGAGAAGCGTAAGAATTTCCGGACGGGGACCAATAAAGGCAATACCTGCATTTTCGCATGCGCGGGCAAAGTCCATATTCTCAGAAAGAAATCCGTAGCCCGGATGTATGGCGTCAACTTCCTTGTCTTTGGCAAGCTGAATAATTCCTTCAATATCCAGATACGCCTTAACGGGATTTTTGTCCTTCCCCGTCAGATATGATTCATCCGCTTTAAATCTGTGAAGCGCAAAGCGGTCTTCGTGAGAATATATAGCCACAGTCCTTATACCTAATTCATGTGCCGCCCGGCAGACC
>JBFKMY010000471.1:0-1679 GCA_041629615.1 Thermodesulfovibrionia bacterium
ACATCCTTGACTGCTTTGAAGAGGCATCCATGGATAATGTCTTCCTCTTTCTTGATTATGACGGTACCCTTACTCCCATTGTTGAATCTCCGGAGAAGGCACTACTGCCTCAGGAGATGAAGTCGCTTATTGTCGATCTCAGAAAGACAGTGCCCATTGCCATTATCAGCGGCAGGTCTCTCAAAAATATCAGGGAAATCGTCAATATTGAAGACATATATTACGCCGGCAATCACGGCACGGAAATATGGGACGGCAGCAAGGTCATCGAAATGGGTGATCAATTGTCCGAAAGCAAGGAGGTGCTGGGCAAAATCATTGCCGAACTCAGGACTGCCCTTTCGCCGATCAGCGGAGTGATCGTCGAAGACAAGGGAATTACAGCAAGTATACATTTCAGGATGGTGGCCCAAAGGGATTTATGCAGGGTGTTCGACAGCTTCTGGTCGATCACCGACAGCTATAAAGGTCTCTTCAGAATAACGTCAGGGAAAAAAGTATTCGAGATACGACCCCGGGGAATATGGAATAAGGGAGATGCCGTCACCTGGATTTGGAACATGTTCGGCAGCGGGAGAATGCCGGTCTACATCGGTGACGACATTACTGACGAGGATGCCTATAAGGTATTGAAAGGCAAAGGCGTCAGTATATCGGTCGGCGTCAATGACAAGGCGGACTACCATCTTAAATCGCAGGCGGAAGTCAGAAAACTCCTGCTCAAATTCAGCGGTTCACCTTCGTAACAGACTCATGACGTTCATACTAATAGCGCAGTAGTAAAAACATCATTTCTGCATTCATTCGACGGGTATGATAAAAAATAAAAACGGCACAATCCTGAACAAACTCCTGCGCTTCAGTTTTGGAGAGCACACAATTATTATTGCAATGTCGATCGTCGTGGGCCTCCTGAGCGGATTTGCCAATATCGTCTTCCGCGCTACCATGCACTTTGTGCATAAAGTTATTTTTATCGGGGGATCCGACCTTCTGCATATCAATGAAGGAGGATTCTACCGTCTCCTGCTGCCTTTGCTGCCGATCTGCGGGGCGGTTCTTCTTATTCCTCTTTATTACATATTCCGGGGAGATGTACACGGCTACGGCTTCCCGAAATTCCTGGAGCTCGTAAACATAAAAGGCGGAAGGGTAAAACGAAGGACCTTTTTCAGCAAAATATTCAGCTCTGCTTTTACCATAGGCTCCGGAGGGTCCGCGGGCGTAGAGGGCCCCATCGCACAGATAGGGGGCGCTGTGGGCTCTTTTGTGGGGCAGATGTTCAAGGTTTCAGGGAACAGGATCAAACTCCTGATAGCAGCAGGTTCAGCCGGAGGAATTGCGGCCACCTTTAACGCCCCCATTGCAGGAGTAATGTTTGCTTCCGAAATAGTGCTTCTCGGCAACTACGAACTCACATCGTTCGCCGCCATTATCATTTCCTCGGGAATTGCTACCGTGGTATCCAGAACGTATTACGGCGAATTTCCCGTCTTTACAGTCCCGGCGTATGAAGTAAATGCATATGAAATCCCCCTCTATATACTGTTTGGAATCTTTGTGGGAGTTATTGCCGTTTTGTATATAAGAGTATTTCACAGAATAAAAGATGAATTTGACAAGTGGAAGATTCATCCCCATATTAAGCCTGTTATCGGTGCATTTCTTGTGGGTTCAAT
>JBFKMY010000472.1:0-1667 GCA_041629615.1 Thermodesulfovibrionia bacterium
AGCCTTTGGTGGTCGGTCTGGCAATTTCATCCAGTCGCCGGGAGAGATCCTTATAACTTTCAGCGTTATCAAAATTCCCTGATACATAAAATAAATGTCTGCTGAAATTTTCCCAGCATGCGTCTGAGAAGGGCCCTTCACTAAATTCTTCCACTGCCTTTCTGACCAGGGCACGGTAATCTTCATCAGATCTTTTACTGGACGCGAAACCGATAATAGCATATTCATCGGGAAGGTTCTGGTCCGTACATAAGTGATAAAGGGTGGGCAGCAGCTTTCTCTGACTTAAATCTCCGGTGCCACCGAATATGACCATGGTGAAAGGTTCGATATTGACCTTTTCAGGCACTATTTTACAAAACGGCGATGCACCGGAATTGCCAGAAATATTGTCAACCATTACCGGAGTCCTGTGTATAAGTTATATACGCCATGTTCCAGGACATGATTTATGCCCGTCATGCCTGATACATTGAAACTTCTTCCTATATTGCCTGTTTTTTTTGCGCTATTGTATTGAGTAATGAGTCAAAGGATTTCTCAAATGACCGGAGACCATCTTCCAGTAGTTTGGCACATACCGTATCCAGGGAAATGCCGGATTCTTTCAGTGCAGCTATCACATTTTCATCTTCGTTCCAGTGCCCTGTCAATGATTCTTCAATAACACCATGGTCAAGAAAGGCATCCAGCGTCTGTTGCGGCAGTGTATTTACCGTGGGACTCCCTATGAGCTCAGTAACATATTTTATATCACTGTACTCCGGGTTTTTTGTTCCCGTAGAACCCCATAGGAGCCGCTGAACGCTCCCCCCTTTTTCCTTTAACTGCAGGTATTCTTTGCCTGAGAAGAGTTCCTGATATTTCCTGAATATAAGTCGAGAATTGGCTACAGCGGCCTTGCCTCTTAACGAACTGAGACTGTCTTTTCTGTCTTTATTGTGTTCTCTCGATATTTTTTCATCGAGCAATGTGTCCACTGCAGTATCAACGCGGCTGACAAATACACTGGCAACGGATGCGAGCGAGCTTATGTCTCCCCCTGCATCAAGCAGTCTCTTCATGCCGTTCAGATAAGCGTGAGCGGTGTTTGTATATTGCTCAAGCGAAAATATCAGCGTTATATTGACATTAATGCCGGCGGACAATAATTCCTCTACAGCGGGAAATCCCGCTTCAGTCGCAGGGACCTTGAACATTACATTTGCACGGTTTACTTTTTTATGCAGCCGCTTCGCTTCATTAATTGTTTCTTCTGTCTGAAAAGCCAGCTTTGGATTTACCTCAAGGCTGACATATCCATCGAGGCCGTCTGTTTTTTCATAGACAGGTTTAAACAGGTCTGCTGCGTCCTGCACGTCTTTCACTGTCAGGTCATCGTATATTTCAAAGGTCGATTTCCCCTGAGAATGCAATTCTTTTATCGTTTGATCATAATCATTTCCGGAGCTGATCGCCTTATCAAAAATAGTCGGGTTTGATGTCATACCGCGAAGGCCTGATCCGATCATTTCTTTAAGTGATCCTGTGGTGATCATGGACCTGCTTATACTGTCCAGCCATATACTCTGACCGAAATCAGCCAGTTCCTCAAATCTTGTTTTTGACATAATGTACTCCCTCATTTTGATTTCTGACTTCCTGCTTTTTCCGTGTTCCTTCAGTCG
>JBFKMY010000473.1:0-1660 GCA_041629615.1 Thermodesulfovibrionia bacterium
ATGGCAAGAAACAGATTTTTCTTGATGAACTGAAGATGGAAAGTACAGAAAGCGAAAAACAGGCAAACCAGTTTTCTGCGAATTTGCTTATCCCGGACAGTGAATATAAGTCGTTCGTCAGTACCGGCAAATTTACAAAAAGTTCAGTTAACGCATTTGCAATGGGTATTAATATAGCTCCGGGGATTGTAGTCGGCAGGTTGCAGCACGACCGGCATATAGGGTATGACTGGCTGAATGGGCTTAAAAGGAAGTTTGTTTTGATAGAGAATAGATAGTATGATGCTTGGATGAGTTAATTATACACTCGAAACTGCCGCAGGAGTAGTTTGGCAATGAAATCAAAAAAAAGATTGTTGAAAATTCAATAAGAAGAACGATATATCGAAATGAATTACTATATGTTTTTGAGAAACATAAAAGTAATCTCACCGATTATGACCAGCAAAATATCACTCATTCCCTCTTCGATAATTCATGGAAGCAACAAAACAATTATTTTTAAAAGGTGATATAAAAAATAAATGAAGTAATTAAAGTCATATTGCCTCATGCATTTTTTAATACATCTCCCCTTTTAAAATCTCCGTCAACTCCTCCTTCAACTGCAAGGGTCTGTACCCCAAAGCAAATGCCTTGGAACTGTCCATGGAAAGATCAGGGGCCCTTGGAGCTGACATCTTCATATCCTCCTGCCGGCACCGTATGATATTGGCTTCGGTAACTCCCATTGCATCCATTAACAGCAGTCCGAAGTTAAACCGTGAAATACGCTCGCTGCCTCCCAGGTGAAGGAGTCCGTTTGCCTTGTCCAGTGCCAGTAAAAGCCCGCGGGAAGCGCTGACAGCACTGGCAGGGGTCCTGTATTCGTCGGTAAAAAGCCGTAGTTCACTGCCATCGCGCAGGGCCGATACCATCTGCTGGAAGAATGTACCGTGTGCCGGGCTTGCCGCGCCGAACATGAGGGGCATTCTGCATACAGCCGCTTTCGGATATGCCTTCAGGACCTTTTCCTCGGCAAGCGCCTTTTGCTCCCCGTAAATGTTGACAGGACTGACTGGATCACCCTCTTTATACGGTGCATTCAAGCCGCTGAATACCAGGTCGCTGGAGGTAAAAACATAGGGAATGCCCCGGTCCGCGCAAAGGCCGGCAATATTTACAGGAACGTCAATGTTTGCTTTTTCAGCCTCAACAGGGTGCTCCTGACAATAGTTCGGACTGGTGGCCGCAGCCGTATGAATGACCCCATCGGGACGGACTTCATGAAACAGTTCTTTCAGGGCTTTATACTCGGTCAGGTCGATCTTTACGATAGTGACGCGTTTGATATCAACAGGGTTGGTCAGGACTGTTCCGATTATTTCCCGGTCTTTCTTTGCCTCATGGCACAAATTCCACCCGAGAAATCCGCTGGCGCCGGTGATAAGGAGTTTTTGCCTGTTCATTGCATTGCCGGTACGGGATGCACCCGTCTCAATAGAACCTTTTCCAGAGAGAAATACCCCAGAAACTGCAGCCTCCCTGCTAACTCATAGTTAAACCTTCCAATATATAATGTCCCCTTTTCCACACATCTGATATGATCTCGGATTCCACGGATAAGAAATGAATTTACATCCCTGTCGTAATTAATTACCGCAACCTGCACCGAATGGAC
>JBFKMY010000474.1:0-1654 GCA_041629615.1 Thermodesulfovibrionia bacterium
GCAGGTCTGAATTCAGAAAACAGGGTAAACCATACTCTTCTGAAAGACACCCTGAATAATCATATCGGGATGTATGAATATAAGGTCCATTATGTCCCGCTTAATCAGATGCAGGGGCCCCATATCGACTTTCCCCAGCTTATTGAATACCACCCCTTTCATACACAAAAGGACATCGATAATTATATTGCGCGGTTAAGAGCCTTTCCCCTCCAGATAGACCAGGTCATTGAACTCCTCGGCAATGGCATCACCCATAAATGTACGGCCTTTCACAGGACCATTGAACATGTGGTGACACAGACCGGGACCTTTAAAGAATTCTCTCCCCAGGACAGTCCGTTATTCACGCCTGTACAAAAAATCGGGGAGGAAATTTCGGAGCAGGACAGAGAAGACATGAGGAAGTCCGTTGAAGATGCCATTTCCTCGCATGTTACCCCTGCCTATAAGAAACTGCATGACTATTTACACGATGAGTATTTAAAGCATTGCAGGGACAAAGAAGGAATCTGGGCCCTGCCTGACGGGAATGATATGTACCGTTTTTATGTAAAATATCACACAACGACAGAACGTGCTCCTGAGGAAATCCATGGGATCGGAAAAAGAGAAGTGGAGAGGATCAGCGGTGAGATCAAAAAGGTCATGGGGAAAATCGGGTTCAGCGGCAGCATACGAGAATTTGCCGGGTATGTCAAGAATAAGAAAGAACTCTATCCGGAGACAGGAGAGGAAATCCTGTCTGCCTACAGAAATATCCTGTCTCAGATGGACAGGCGACTGCCCGATTTTTTCGGAAGACTTCCGAAGGCGCGCTATGATATAAAGGAAATTGAAACGTACAGGGAAAAAACTGCACCGGCAGCCTATTACTACCCGCCGCCAAGAGACTTTTCCCGGCCCGGATATTTTTATGCAAATACATACAGGCCGGAGCAAAGGCCTAAATACGATATGGAGGCCCTGTCCTATCATGAGGCTGTCCCCGGCCATCATCTTCAGATCGCACTGATGCAGGAACGGGAGGATATTCCCGAATTCAGACGACATGAAGGGTCTACGGCTTTTATCGAAGGGTGGGCATTATATGCAGAACAGCTCGCAAAGGAAATGGGATTCTATAATGATGATTTCTCTGAATATGGAAGGCTTTCCTTTGAGCTGTGGAGGGCAGTGCGGCTTGTTGTTGATACCGGTCTGCACTTTTATAAATGGGACCGTGACAGGGCCATAACCTACTGCAGAGAACATACGGGGCTTGAAGGGCATGAAATAGAAGTAGAGGTAGACCGCTATATTGCGCTCCCCGGACAGGCCCTTGCATATAAAATAGGGGAGTTAAAAATAAGGGAACTCAGGAATGAAGCCAGGAGCGTCCTCGGTCCAGCGTTTGATATCAAAGAATTTCATGACCGGCTTCTTGAAAACGGCGGCTTACCTTTGCGCATACTTGAGCATATGATGAAGGAGTGGATACAGGCCAACTCACTCCGGCCCGGAGATCCCCCGGCTCGATAATCCTGTCTTGCATTATACATTTTTAAGGATAAAGGCCCGCGTACAGCAAGGCAGGTATTTTATACCAGTTCCACAAGGTCCCTCACGAGACGCTCTGAATCCTCCCATCCGAGGCAGGGATCGGTGATTGACC
>JBFKMY010000475.1:0-1636 GCA_041629615.1 Thermodesulfovibrionia bacterium
TAAGGACATTGGTTCTGATCCCCTGCAGATAGGAAACTATAAAATATTTGCCACGAAGGTAAATCACATCACCGCGTCCTATTCATTCACCATCGTCGGTCCTGAGGGGAACGCCCTTGTTTATACCGGTGATACCGGGCCCACAGAAGAACTCTGGGAAATGACCAAGGCCAGAAAGATCAAGGCCCTGATCATAGAAGTCGCCCTTCCTGATGCAATGAAGGATCGTGCCGAGCTGACTGGCCATCTCACTCCCTCACTGTTCGCCAAAGAAGTCAATAAAATGACACGTATCCCTGAGAAAATCTACATTTCTCATATCAAGCCCCTTTTCAGAAAGACAATAGAAGAGGAATTAAACAGGCTCAGCGGGCTGCCGATAGAAATACTCAGGGATGACATGGTAATTATGATATGATTACAGGGGATACGGTGCCGAACGCTGGTCCTTGTCCGATTCAATGCAGGCAACCGGTGCATCTTCAATTGCCTGCAGCAGGGAATGTGAACGCGGGCTGTAAGACCACACTTCATATACCTTGATACTCTGGCTCTTCCCTTTTACCGTAACTTCCGCCTTTTCCGTTATTGAGATACGCGATGATTTGTCGCTTTTCATAAACTCGCTTATCCTGTTAAAGGTCCCTTCTGCGAGAAGGATGGGAACGTTATATGTCCTGGTTAATTTTTCCACTCGCGAGGCAGTATTTACATGGTCTCCGATGACCGTATAATCCATTTTCTTTCCCTCGGCGCCTATATTGCCCACCAGCACCTCTCCTGTATTAATGCCTATGCCCATGGAGACAGGCAGCCTGCCCTCCGACAGCCACTTGTGTCTGAGCTCGTTAATCTTTCCCGTCATGTCAAGGGCACATCTCACGGCACGTTCTGCATGGTCTTCCTGCTCCAGCGGTGCACCCCAGAAAGCGACGATCTCGTCTCCCACAAATTTATCCAGGGTCCCTTCCCACCTGAAGATGATGTCAGTCATGGCCGTAAGATATTCGTTCAGGATTTCAACGACAATCTCAGGCGGGTTTTTTTCAGAATACGAAGTAAAATCCCGTATATCAGAAAACAGCACTGTGATCTCCCGTCGTTCGCCGCACAACTTTGCCATCTGGGGATTCCTGATTAATTCATTCATCACTCTTTCCGTGACATAACTGGAAAACATGCTCCGGATCTCTCTTGCCGTTTTTTCCTCGGTAATGAATTTATAACAGATCATGAACACCCCGCCGGAGAGTGCTGCAGTGAGGGGGTATACAAGGTTTATCCTTAAACCTGCATAGATAAAACAGAGCTGGTTGATAATAATAATATTGGCAGCAAGGGTGACCAGAAAGATAAATGAATGCATGGCCCGCCTTTGGAACATCATCAACAAGCTCATCGAGCCGGCTATCAGAACTGTGCAGAGATCAAAAAGAGGGGATGCCTTTGTTATAAAGTCCCTGCTGATTATGTTTGCAAGCACTGTTGCATTCTTCTCGACTCCGGGGAAGTTCGCGGAAAAGGGCGTCACTTTCAGGTCATATGTCGCTATGGTGGTCGTGCCGATCAATACGTTCTTGTCATGAAATACACCCCGCGATATACGGCCTGAAAGCACATCCGCTGCCGACACATA
>JBFKMY010000476.1:0-1627 GCA_041629615.1 Thermodesulfovibrionia bacterium
CCTAAAACCTCCAAAGGGACCCATGAGCCAGCACAGATGCTTATTTATACCTCATTATGCTATCATTGAGCATTCACTATCGGGGACAGTGAAATTCATTATGTGATTCATTGGGTGTCTGTCAGAGACAGGACTGCATGGATCGCATACAGGGCTCTTGACCGTGGACTACAAAAGCATTAAAAATTGGCCGGAGGGTGAACGTCCCCGGGAACGGCTCCTCAGGCACGGCCCTGAAATGCTGAGCACCGCTGAACTGTTCGCAATTGTTTTAAGAACGGGAAACAAAGATGTAAGTGCGATCGGGCTTGCCCGGGAACTGCTTATCCATTTTAACGGCCTGAGAGAAATCGAAAACGCTGCACCGGCGGAATTTAAGGACATCAAGGGAATCGGCTTTGCGAAAATCGCCCAGATAAAGGCAGCCTTTGAGCTTGGAAGGAGGCTCCTGCAGGACAGTCAAAACGGGACATCTCTGGTTCCCTCATTCAGGAACAGCAGGGAAGTCTACGAATTCTACCGGTCCAGGTTCTATGGTTTGAAAAAGGAGCGGTTTCTCTGTGCGCTACTTGACGTAAAGAACAGGGTATTCAGGGAGACTATTGTCTCAGAGGGAACACTCACATCGTCCCTTGTTCATCCGCGGGAGGTCTTCAGAGACGCCATAAAGGAGGCTGCTGCCTCAGTCCTTTTTATTCACAACCATCCGAGTGGAGATCCGAGCCCGAGCAGGGATGATATCAGCATTACGAAGAGACTCATTGAGACCGGAAATATTATCGGCATTAATGTCCTTGATCACATAGTCATCTCAGACGGGCAGTATCTGAGCATGATGGAAACGGGACATATCAGGTAGTTTTCTCCATTTCTTTCCGGTAAAAACAAGGTGCTCCAGGAACAATCCCTGAATTCGTTTCACTGTTCCCGGGGCAAGCTGCCAGCCTGATTATGGAAATATGTATTGACTGCATGACTTTTTTCCAGAAATAGTCTAAAATGTCATACCATCTCCGGTTCACCGGAGGAAATTCAGCGAGGAATCTTCAGTCTGACAATTAAGATTGCCTTGTTGTTCCACACCTGGCAGCTATAATTGTCCCGATTCGTACAGACCAGCAATATATATATAATACTTGGAGTTACAAAACAAGGAGGAAAAAAATGGCAAAGGTTCAGAGGGCGTTAATCAGTGTTTCCGATAAAACAGGAATTGTGGAATTTGCCCAGGGCCTGGCCGGGATGGGAGTTGAGATTCTTTCCACCGGCGGTACGGCCAGGGCGCTGAAAGATGGGGGACTGAATGTGAAAGATGTATCTGAGCATACCGGATTCCCTGAGATGATGGGGGGGAGGCTGAAGACGCTCCATCCCAAAATTCACGGCGGTCTGCTCTGGAGGAGAGACAACGATGACGACCGGAAAGATATAGAGGCCCATGGCATAGAGTCGATCGATATTGTTGTTGTGAATTTGTACCCCTTCGAACAGACCGTATCAAAAGCGGATGTTACTTTTGAGGAGGCCATTGAAAACATAGACATCGGGGGCCCGACCATGCTCAGGGCTGCATCGAAAAACTTCAAAGACGTCATTGTCGTTGTTGATCCTGATGACTATGAAAAGG
>JBFKMY010000477.1:0-1618 GCA_041629615.1 Thermodesulfovibrionia bacterium
CTGTTATTTTGGTGAATGGTATTTTTTTCCCCCGGTTAACGTTCATTTATTACACTATATCACAAGCAATACGGACGAAACTGTCCGAATGCCTTCCATATTGAAGCTTAACGTCGGTGCAGCAGGCCAATAAGATTGAGTACATGGGTTGCGGATCGAACCTTATTTTTTCGAAGTATAACGCGTGATGTACTTTTTTATATCAAACTTCCCTTTGCATCCGGCATAACTCATGTAGCGTACCTTGACGAAGACCGGCCGTTCATTCCATGCCCTGTCATGGACCCCTCCTATGCTCCAGGCGACACCCACATACCCGTTCGGATCACGTCCGTCCAGCTCATACCGGTCATTCAGGTAAATCGCTGTCTCGAGGGCCTTCTCAGGCGACCGGGACCACTCCAGAATTTTCTTGGCCCAGTACATCCTCATGAATCCATGCATTTTGCCTTTTATGACCATCTCCTGCTGGGCCGCATTCCAGAGGTCGTCATGGGTCTCTGCCCGTTCAAACTGAGCCAGAGAGTAGGTGTATTCCCGCCTGTCCTTCCGGTGCTTGTTCAGTGATTCCTGAGCCCAGGACGGAAATCCCTCAAACCGGTCGTAGTGTTTGTTATAAAAACAGAAATTGTCGGACAGTTCCCGTCGAACAATCAACTCTTCAAGGAATGTGTCCTTATCTTTTTTCGGGGCGCGGCTTAACTGCGCCTCCAGCGCCACCCGCTGCGCAGAAATATGACCGAAGTGAAGATAGGGGGAAAGGTTTGACAGGCCCTCTTTATTCGGGTCATTCCGTTTCATACCATACCCGGAAAGCCTGTTTCGTAAAAAGTCGCGCAAAACGTTCCGCGCTGCCTCTTCACCGGGCCTTAGCCACTCAATTTCCCTGATTGTATGATCAACGTTGAGAAATTCAGTCACTCCTTTCCAGTCAACTGCCCCGACTTTTTCCGTATACGAACAGGGATGTTTTTTGAGAGGCGGAATCTCTTCGAGATACTGCGGCAGCAGCCGGTGAATCTTCGGTCTGAACGTATAGGCAGCATATTCCTGCTTTGGTGATGCATGCCAGCAAGGGACAATGTTGTGGGCATCAACTTCATAAAAGGGGATATCGATATTCCTGGCAACATCACTATTCCACTTTTGTTTTATGCGGAGAGGGCTGAAGTCAGTGACAAGAGCACCTGCTTTTTTCGTACTGACAAGAGAAGGGATCTCATCACCGGGGGATCCTTTTACGAGAAAAAAAGGAATATCTTTCTTTCTGAGGGCCTGCTCGACGTCCCGGAGACCTTTCAGCATAAACCCGTACTGCCTGATCGTTGCCCCGAGAAACCGGGGTACGAGACAGAAGGCAACGGCCAGGGGTGACTTATGCTCACGTGCCAGAGACTGAGCAAACAGGAGCGCCCAGTTGTCCCTGACACGCTGGTCCCGGCTCATCCAGTAGAGGACAGGACCCTGGGAAGGAGAGCCTTCTTTAAGATGCCTTACCCGTTTATCAATCATATTACCGGACATATTTATAAACGTCCTGATTTAAAAACCACTTTTATCATGCTGCTGATCAACAGGTTTACACAATACTATCACGGCACATCCATAATTGTCCTGC
>JBFKMY010000478.1:0-1613 GCA_041629615.1 Thermodesulfovibrionia bacterium
AGATCATCAAGCCACTCATACGAAGACACTGCTCTCTTTGATAATTGTTCAAGCCCCGGTTCTTCAGGCGGTTTAAGAAATAAGGTGCATGTTGTCAGAACGGGAAGAAGAGCGATTATAACAATGATGGAAAAAAGGCTTGCAAATAAATTCATGCGGGAATTATAACATTTCCGGCAAGGCTCGACAGCAGCGTCATCATTCCTGCCGTAATCTCCTGTCCCTCAATAAATAATAGATGATCACAATTACCGAAAGGATATTTGTGATGTAGTTAAACATCATCCAGTTTACCCACCCGAATTTCATCAGCACACTGATAACGTAACAGACTTCGCCGATTAACCATAATCCTATAAAGAGAGGACTTATCCCCTTTGCACTTTTATTCCTGAAGCACTCCCATGCCTGCGGGATTCCGCACAGGGCGAATGCCACTGATCCGATCCATCCGATTATGTCTGCCATTATCTGAGTCTCTTATTGTTCAAAAAAAAGGGGCGATCGTCGTATTCCCTGTTAGAGGGATACTACTGTTACCGCTTCTCCCCCTTCGTTTTCGTTCCCTCGCCTGAAGCTTTCAACAAGGGGATGGTCCGATACATATTCCCGTATTGCACCGGCCAGGATCCCGGTACCGATTCCGTGGATTATCTTTATTTGCCTCACACCCGACAGGGCCGCATCATTCAGGAGCCGTTCCAGAATCGACAGGGCAGGATCAACGCGCCTGCCTATTAAATTCAGTTCCTTTTCTATCTCCAGGCCTTCCGATATCCCTGCAATGGCCGGCTGCTGTCTGGCACTGCTGCCGGCAGCATGCTCATTATTCAGATCAGCAGCCGGTTCGGAAAGTTCGGTCAGCGGTATCATAATCTCCTTTCCTTCAACAAGTACAATGCACTTCTGCGCTTTCTTGTTAATGGAATGGACCACACCATTTACTCTAAGTGCATTAATAAACACCCTCTGGCCTTTCCTGACGTCCTTGACTGGTTTTGTCTTTTCCTTAGAATGCAGCTTCTGCAATGTCTTGATTTCTTCATGCTTTCTGTCCAAATCTTTTAAAGCCTGTTTTGACTTGTCCTTCTCCGCCGTTCTTATTGCTTCTATAATATCCGCAGCGTCTTTCCTGGTCTTTCTTAAAAGTTTTTCCGCTTCATTCACGGCGCGGGAAAGCGTGCTGTCCTTCATTTCTTTAATACGTGACAATTCCTCTTTCAGCTTTGACTGCATATGATTCACTTCCTGCTTAATCTCTTCCGTCTCTTTCAGCCTGGCATCAATGTCCCTGTTTTTCTGTTTGAGGTCAGCAATGAGTGATTCAATGGCAATGCCCTCCCCTGCCATAATCCCCTTGGCTTCCCTGACAACATCCTCCTGAAGCCCCAATGTCTCTGCAATCTCAATCGCATAGGAAGTGCCGGGTTCTCCCATGACCAGCTTATAGGTGGGTCTGTATTTGACGGCACCGCTGACCGTGACTTCTTCCATCTCCATCGAACTGTTTATCAGCCCCTCCTGTGCATGGGCAAATGCCTTGAGCATGCCGAGGTGTGTAGAGACTATGGAGATCGCCCCGTTCTGCATGAGTCTCCTCAGGATCGCGCATG
>JBFKMY010000479.1:0-1612 GCA_041629615.1 Thermodesulfovibrionia bacterium
AATATGACGATAATTAAGAACAGGGATATGCTATCTGTAATATATTAATCAGGAACGAATGCCTGTTGATTGTGATTACGCAATGATAAAAAAGGTAAAAGTCAATCAATTACAGCCGGGAATGTTTATCCACGACTTAAACTGCGGATGGACACGCCACCCGTTTATTACAAGCAGGCTGACAATAAAAAATGAAAAGTCAATCAGGAAAATAATTGATTACGGAATCGAGGAAGTATATATTGACACGGACAGGGGGCTGGATGTCCCTGATGCTCCGACAAAGCAGGAGGTTGACAAGGGGCTCCAGAAGGAAATGGATGAAATTGCCGGGTCCAGATATTCATCGGCAAGGAGCGTCCCTTTGCAGCAGGAGATGCTCAAGGCAAGGGAAATAAAAAAGGAAGCTAAGCAGGCAGTACAGAGTATTATGGAAGAAGTAAGGCTGGGCAGGGAAATCAAGACTGAAAAAGTAGAAAAAGTCGTTGATAAAATGATTGATTCGATCTTCCGGAACCAGGACGCCCTCATCAGTCTCGGCAGGATTAAACAGACGGATGAATATACATATATGCACTCAATGAGTGTATGCGTTCTCATGATTTCATTCGGTAAACACCTCGGCTTTGATGATATGCAGCTGAAGGAAGTAGGGATCGGCGCAATGCTTCATGACATCGGCAAAATGAAGGTTCCTCCGGAAATTCTCAACCATAAAGGGGAATTAAGTGATGATGAATTACAACTTATCAAAAAACATGTGGAGTACAGCGATCTTTTACTTCAGGAGACGCCCGGGATTTCGGATGTCGCGGTGAATCTTGCGGCTCAGCATCATGAAAGAGTTGACGGGAAAGGATACCCCAACGGTCTGGCAGGGAGTGAAATCAGCATTTACGGTCAGGCTGCGGCCATAGCGGATGTGTATGATGCCATGACATCAAAGCGGTGCTGCCAGCGCAAATTTGAACCCACCGAGGTCCTGAAAAAGCTTTTTGAATGGGGCGGTTCATATAACAAGGGACTGGTCCAGCAGTTTATCAGGTGCGTCGGGATATATCCGGTCGGCTCGCTGGTAAGGCTTGAAAGCGGTATGCTGGGAGTGGTCCTTGATCATGGGGATGAAAATCTGTTGCAGCCGTCTGTGCGCATTGTCTTTGATACAAAGAAAGACAAACATGTTCTGCCTGTCTATGATGTTGACCTGTCAAAGAACGGAAAGGACGCGGTAAGCGGCTGTGAAGTTCCGGAGAAATGGAACATAAAACCGGAGACATATCTGTAGATTGATCTGTACTGCTAATCCCGTCTTCACGTTTCCCTGCCGAAAGGGCTCAGTTCTCTCAGTTCCCTGATGATGGGCGGCATCTTTTCAAGGACAAATTCAATTTCCGCCTCTGATGTATATCTGCTGAGGGAGAACCTGACGGAGCCGTGAATTGCGGTGAAGGGGACCCCCATGGCTCTTAATACATGCGAAGGCTCAAGAGATCCCGATGTGCATGCAGAGCCGGATGATGCGCAGATATTAAATTCGTTGAGCCTCAATAATATTGCCTCTCCCTCGACATATTCAAAGCTGATATTGAGCGTGTTCGGTATTCTGTAACGG
>JBFKMY010000480.1:0-1610 GCA_041629615.1 Thermodesulfovibrionia bacterium
CATTTCATCCCGTATAATCCCCTCTTCATAAGACCGGGGAACACATCATGTTCCACAGAGACATTCCCGTCGGAAATGTCATCCATTACGTTGCGGTTAAATAAGTAAACTCCTCCGTTGATCATCCCCGGGCCGCCCTGCCCTTTTTCACTGAATCCAAGGACAGCTCCATCCGCGCCCGTCCTGACCCTTCCATAACGGCTCGTGTCTTTCATAAAGGGCAAAGCCAGTGCTGCAGAAGCATCCCTGCTTTCATGAAATGCGATAAAGTCATGCACGTTAAGATCAAGAAACGAATCCCCGTTCATTGCGATAAACCTGTCGCTCTGTATAGCGGATGCCGCTTTCTTAATTGCCCCTCCTGTTCCGAGGGGTTCATCTTCTTCTGAATAGCCAATGTTCACACCGAGACGTTCGCCTGAACCGAAATGGGCCTTGATAACGTCTCTTTTATATCCGACGGAAAGGATTATGTCCCTGATCTCCCACCGGGCCAGCTGGAGGACCAGATATTCAAGAAAGGGCCTTCCTGCTACAGGCGCCATGGGTTTCGGCAGGTCCTTCACGACTTCCCTTAAACGCGTCCCCTTTCCTCCGGCAAGAATAACAGCCTTCATTCGATCCCCCTGAACTTCATCACATGAGGACTGCCCGCAAACGCCAGCAGCGCAGGGGTGGCAAGCTCCGATGTATTGCTTTCCAGGATATATTCCATCGCGGACTGCGGTTCCATAAAAATAATCTCTAAATCTTCCATATCGTCATAAACAGGTTCCGATACCTTTTCCAAACCGTCGGCAATATAAAAGTGCCCCCTGCCGCACCCCTTGTTGCCGTCTACCAAAAACGTTCCTACATAACTCCACTTCTCCGCTGTATACCCTGTCTCTTCAAAAAACTCCCTTTTGGCAGCTTCAACAGGCATCTCGCCCTGTTCAATGGTTCCTGTCGGCAGTACGATACTGACTTCTTTCAGACCGTGTTTATACTGCCGCTCAAAGAGGACTTTCCCGTCGTCTCTCCTTGCATAAATCATTGCATATTCCTGCAGCTCAACCCTGTAATAGTCATCAACGATTCTCCCCCCGGGAAGCTTTACACAGTCAACGTGGACCTTGAGCCAGGGGGCAGCGGTAAATACTTCACTCGTTTCCAGGAGCTCCCACTTCTCTAGTTTTTTCTTTGCCTTTTCCATGCCGTCCGTCCTACGCATTGACTGTTAAGAACTCCTCCATCGTATTGAGAATATAATCGCATTCCTCACGGCCGATGTCCTGATGAACGCCTATGTGTATCCCCTTCTCTCCGATGTACTCTGCGTTGGGAAAATCTCCCAATGTATGGCCGCTGTCCTGAAAGCCTCTGCATTGCGTGGGGATGGAGCTGAAGAGGTCCCTTGTATCAATACCGCTCTTTTCGAAATGACCGACCAGTTCATTTCGTGTAAAATCCGCTCCTTCCTGAATAATCATGGGCAACGCGTGGGGGCCTATTTCTTCATGCGCTTCCTTTTCTATAGTGAGGATAAACGGGCTGAACTTCCTCATCTGCTCTATGAGGTAATAGAGGTTTTCCCTTCTTTTGTTCAGGATGTCGTGATAGATATCAAG
>JBFKMY010000481.1:0-1563 GCA_041629615.1 Thermodesulfovibrionia bacterium
ATATCCTGTTTAGCGTTTTTTCTGTTTATCATTCTCTTAAATGTTTCCCTGGCAAGTGATCCCAATGAGTGGTCACCTACATGGAAGCTTTCGCCAAATAAGAGACCTGAAAACATTGTCGATGAGGCTGTTACGGTACCCGGTGATATAAAGAAAAGCCAATTCTTCAGTCCGATTACGTGTGGGGCTTGTCATCCGGAAATTTTCAAGATGTGGAGCGGTTCTACTCATGCCAATGCATGGAAAAATCCCCTGTTTCAAGCACTGTACAACTTAGGGAAAAAAACCGCTGAAGGAGAATCTCAAAAAAGAGCTGTAGAATCTTGTGTCCGCTGCCACTTTCCTATTGGTCATAGTTCGGGAGATAAGGACCTTCCGGTAGAAGACGAAAAAGGAGGCGTCATCTGTGATTTCTGCCACTCTGTCAGAGCTACGACCGGTGTTGGTAATGCGCCTTATATCCTGAATCCCGGTAATGCTGCTGCCATGGAAATGGGGACAAAATATGGACCCTTTGCCGATTCTCCGGAAACGATACATAAGAATCAGTATTCAGAGTTACACACACGTTCTGAATTTTGCGGAGGTTGTCATGATGTGTCACATGCAGGAAACGATCTTCCCATCGAACAAACCTACACTGAATGGCGTCAGAGCCCTTATAATACCGGTGATCCAAAGACATCGGTACACTGTCAGGATTGCCATATGAGACAACGTCCCGGTTTCCCCTGTACCGGAAGTACTGAGCGGCCTGACAATCCCGGTTTTGCAACTCCTGAAATAATGGGCGGAATTAAACGTCCACATATATGGACACACTATTTTGTCGGGGGGAGCACGGTTCCTATCTCCCTTCCTCCTGATTCCGAATTGCAGCCGCAGATGGCCATTGACAGGTTGAAGAATGCTGCTACACTTGAAATACATGAAGATTCAAATGTTGAGAAAGGTGGTTTACTGCAATTTAAGGTAGGTATTGTGAATTCGGGTGCAGGGCATTATTTGCCGACGGGTCTCACGGAATTACGACAGATGTGGTTAGAGGTTTCTGTTACTGATTCTGAAGGTGCCCTGTTGTTTAATCGTGGAGGGGTAGACGAATCTGGAGCAATTGATCCCAAGGCAACCGTATACCACACAGTATTTGGAAATGAAAAGGGTGAAAAGACGTTGCACGTTTGGGAAGCAACTCACGTCATTTCTGATAATCGTATTCACCCAAAAGGGAAAAAGGAAGAGTCCTTTGCATTTGTAATACCTCAAGATATTAAGTCGCCGATAAAGATTAAGGCAGTCTTAAACTATCGAGTTGCGCCACAGTATGTTGTTGATTCCCTTTTGGGGGAAAAGTCAATTAAACTCCCCGTAATAAATATGACAGAGCTCACAAAGGAGATAGAACTGTGAGCATATTGAAAAATCTTTACCTTGTAATATCGAATAATGCGTTCACGGTATGACAAAAAAACCATCTCTGCTTGCGTACGCTCTTCTGGCATATTTCTCATTTGTCGTGTGCCTTATTACGTTGCTCCCCTTTTCGATTTCACTGGTCAGGGA
>JBFKMY010000482.1:0-1556 GCA_041629615.1 Thermodesulfovibrionia bacterium
ACCCCTGAGGTTTGGGAGAAGGAAGATTGACATAAAAAAATTGCCCGGGCCGATAAGATCAAATATTAAAGTGAAGGGTAGAGTCTGAAATGTTCATTTTGAACAGTTTATCAAACGTGATAAATTAAGAAAGCTAATCAGCATTTTTAATCAACCCCGCATATAAAAACTCTGATGAATGGGACCACAGACTATACATTCTCATGCTTGATAAACGTGCCTTCTCTGTATTCCTCAAATGCGACCTGAAGCTCTTCCTGGGTATTCATCACTATCGGCCCGTACCAGGCCACTGGTTCATTGATGGGTTTCCCTGATATGAGAAGAAACCGTACTGAACTGTCTTCCGTTGAGACATGTACCTTATCTCCGTCATCAAAGAGGACGAGGTTTTCATTTTCTGTAAAACGCCCCCCGTCAACATCGAAACAGCCCCGGCCTTCAATCACACAGGCAAAAACCGTATGTCCCTTTTTCACCTTATGTTCGAACGTTGATCCGTCCTGAATTGTAATGTCCAGGTATTCGGGATCTATCACTATGTCCCGGACCGGGCCCTGTCTGCCGTTGACCGTGCCGCATATTATTTTGACGTTTACTCCGTTATCAAAAGTGATTTCCGGGATGTCTCCTGCCTTCACGTCGCGGTATTTCGGAGGCATCATTTTATGGGAAGCAGGGAGGTTTGCCCAGAGCTGGAATCCCCACATCATGCCGTCTGCGCGGCCCTTAGGCATTTCCTGGTGGATGATGCCATTGCCCGCAGTCATCCACTGCACGTCTCCTGAATAAATGGTCCCTTTGTTCCCCATACTGTCACCGTGCTGGACTTCTCCCGAAAGCATATAGGTTATGGTCTCAATCCCCCTGTGGGGGTGCCAGGGGAACCCCTTTATGTAATCTTCGGGATTACTGGAATGGAAGTCATCGAGAAGCAGGAAGGGGTCAAAAAGAGGGACCTCATTATTTCCGAATACCCGCTTTAAATGGACGCCTGCCCCTTCAATTGTCGGTTTGCTTTTAAATATTCTATTTATGCTCCGTATTGTGCTCATATTTACTCCCTTTCATAGTGATCAGGCTATATATCTTAATTATATTACAACAGAAAAAAGGAAAGGTGAGGAGTCAGTGGTAAGGGATGGCAAAAAATGCAGGGTACGGTGCAATGTGCCCTTTCCTGCTAATTTTCAATATACAACCCCACCGGAAGGGATTCGCCGAAGACCTCCTTTTCGTCTTCCCATTCGAGGGGGACCGCTTCTTTGATATATTTAATATAATGGCCGGACCATTTATAGGGAGATAGTTTATCAATGATTGCAGCCCGGAGTTCTTCACCGATGTCCCTTGGCCTGTCATCTGTTTTCCGTGCAATCTGGGAGACCGCATACCCTGCACGTTCAGGATCAGGCCATTTATCGTGCATGAGCGCTCCTATCCATTTCTCGGCTGTTGCACGCGGCACAACCTTGTCAACGGTACCGTGAAAAGGGGCCCTGGCGCCGATACGGGACAGAGCCCAGTAATACCGGGCCAGGGACGTGCCTTTTGAC
>JBFKMY010000483.1:0-1554 GCA_041629615.1 Thermodesulfovibrionia bacterium
CAGACATCTCATACAGAGGCCGGTCTGTGACGACGACCTCTGTAAAATGTGCGCTGAATGCTGGCAATACTGTCCTGCGGAAGCAATTACGCCAAAGAAGAAAAAAATTCATTTCAATTATGATAAATGCATCAGGTGTTACTGCTGTATTGAGGTCTGCCCCCATGGTGCGTTAAGGGCACATGAGACATTGACGGGAAGGCTGACGAGAAAGCTCTTGAAGATATAGAACGGTCCCCTGCTATGCTGCAAGCGCAGCATTCATTATCCTGAGAAAGTTATCAACTAAAAAGGGGTTAAAATCGCTTCCGGCCCCCTTCTTTATCAATACCATAATGTCCTTTACTTCCATGCTTCCCCTGTACGGACGGTGACTGCGCAGGGCGTCGAAGAAATCAGATATTGCGATGATCTGGCTCAATATGTGCTGCTGTCTGTCCTTCCGCGCGGGCAGAGGATACCCCGATCCATCATATTTAAGGTGGTGTTCAAAAGCAATGACCGACGTCAGAGGTGCCAGATCACTGTTTTTTGCAAGGTACCCCGCCCCGTATAACGGATGTTTTTTTATCTCCGCGAATTCCCTGTCATCAAGTTTCCCCTTTTTTTCAAGAATTTCGTTGGAAATGAACATTTTTCCGGAGTCATGCAGCAGGGCAGCTATTCCCAGCTCATGCAGTATCTCAGCGGGCAGATTCAATGATTCAGCCTGAAATACAGAGAGCACCGCCACATTCGTCGCATGGGTGTATGTATACTCGCTGAATGTTTTAACAGGGCACAAATATTTCAGGATGCTCGCTTCTCTTTTGAACGTAGTGATGAAGTTCACTACTATTTCCTCAAGTCCCCTGACATTCATTTTTTTAAAAGGAGAGGCAGAATGGAAGACATCTTTTACCTTCTCAACCCCATCAGATACTGAACAGGAGCCTTCATAAAGAGCGGGGTCGGGCGCGGTGACACTGACACTGACGTTGACTGAACCGATCCTGATATGAGGAGAGGACTTCATCTCTGTGCCCGGTTTTGACATTTCAACAATAAAATGCTTTATCTCATTCAGGGTCGTCCCCTGAAGAAAGTCAATACGGGAAACGCCCTTCCGCTTGAGCCGTTTGATAAGGTTCACTTTGTGGATTCCCTTGTCGCGCTGCGGTGTATTGTTTACAACAAGTTCACTGTCTATTATCATTACCTTTGTCCGCTCTTCCTGCCGTTCATTCAGTATGTTCAATACTTTTTCACCCAGTTCATCGAATGCCGCGTGCCCCTTTGTATAGAGTGAACAGCTTGAAATGGCAATCATCAATGCGGATATAAAGTTGCTGTCCTGTTCCATAATTCTTTCCGTCCCCGGGCGTTATTTACGCTGAGACACTTTCACTTTCTTCCCTTCTCTCTTCACTTTTTCCCCTGTTACTTCTGGCGCTCTCACCGGAATAATTTTCAAGGGCAGTGCGGACCTCCTTTTTCAGTTTTTCGAGGGAGCCCCTGTATAACAAAGTCTTTTTTGAAAGGATGTCCTCGAGGGCTCCCAATGCATGATTGCCC
>JBFKMY010000484.1:0-1543 GCA_041629615.1 Thermodesulfovibrionia bacterium
ATATGAACGATGCGCCCATCGAGGGCGCAATTGTATTTGCCTATTTTACAGAGACAATGACCGGCCTGCCTCCCTTTACTTCGTACCGCACAGGCGCTGACGGGGAATACGTGATCAGTGTCAGTCATCCGGGAAAATATTATCTGCGGGTAAGGGACATTTACGGAGGCGGCCCGCCCGTGCAGGGGGCGATAATGGGAGGTTATGGTGAAGAAAAACCGGCCCCGGTTGTTGTAGAGAAGGGGAAGATCACACAGGGTGTGCACATCAAAGTGGTCAGGCATCTTGAGAGAGGGCCGAAAGGGCGTCCCCCGGCCATAGGTGTTGACAAGAGTATACACGAGGAGATAAAAAAGCAGACTGAAAAAACCGAAAAGAAAGACAAAGAATAGATAAGATTATTATTCGTCAACATACAAATGTGGAAGGAGGTGTGATGTGAAAAAGATTAAATACGTAGCACCCAGGATAGTCGGGAGTACAAACGTCCATCCATGTTAATGCGGATTGCTGCAGCTTAAGAGGGAGCCGGGATCTCATATGATTGAGACCTGGCTCTTTTTTTGTTAAAGTAATAGCTCGTAAATTATAAGTCATATACGACATATTATTGATGAAAAAAATTAATATCATACTCCTCCTTGCCGCTGCCTTCTTTCTCGGCCTGTCCCAAACTGCTCCCTGCAAGGTCCTCCAGACGGATACCGTATGGCGGGGTGATGTGAGGCTGGACGACGATGTCTTGATTCCGGAAGGGATCACCCTTACGGTCATGCCGGGCACGAAGGTGTACATCGAACCCTCTGACAGGACAAAGACCGATCCCGAATATCTTTCATCGATGACTGAAATTTCAGTGCGGGGCTCGATACAGATAGAGGGAGAAAAGGAATCGCCTGTTATCTTCCAGGTAAAAGGGAAGGATGCACCGGGCCTGTGGGGCGGGATTATTATTGACGGGGGATCGGCTTATGCACGATGGACCCTGATTCAAAATGCCGAAACCGGGATACATCTGATACAGGGAAAACTCAACATGGGCGAATCAGTCCTGAGGGCGAACAGATATGGGCTCATAGCGTACGAAGGGGCTTTTGTGCAGCTGAGGAACTGCAAAATAACCGAAAACACCTATGGTATCTTCGAACTGGGAAAGGTCAGTACAAACTATAAAGAGGTAAGCATTGAAGGCAATGAGAAAAAGGGGCTGTACTCATACGGAAGGAAGTCTTACCGAAGGGGAATAAGGAAATACAAAAAGGGGACTGCCTACAGCAGGAGCAATGCTTCCTGCCGGATTTCCTATGCCGGGGATGAAAAAGAATTCAGGACGCCGGACAGGAAAATAACACGCATATACGGCAATGAAGTCCTGACGGAAAATACGGTCTGGAGAGGGCGGATTCTCATAGAAGGTCTGGTCCGGGTTCCGGAAGAAGTAAGGCTTATTGTGATGCCCGGCACGGTCGTTGAGTTCAGAAGAGAAGACACAAACGGCAACGGCACCGGTGATAACGGGATCATGATGCAGGGACTGCTCATA
>JBFKMY010000485.1:0-1535 GCA_041629615.1 Thermodesulfovibrionia bacterium
GTTTCCGTGCTGAATGCCCGTCTCATGAATGACCTGAAAATAATCCAGGCCAAAGAACGTTTTGTTGATGAACTTAAAGCATCGGGATTGGATTATACGATAATCAGACCGACAGGTTTTTTCTCGGATATGCTGGAATTTCTACATATGGCGAAAAAAGGCAGAGTATCCCTGTTTGGAAGCGGTGAGAATAAAATCAATCCTATTCATGGAGCCGACCTTGCAGAAGTCTGTGTAAAAGCAATTGATAAACCGGACAATGAAATCAATGTTGGGGGCCCCGTTTCTTATACCTATAAGGAAATTGCGGAGCTGGCATTCAGTGCTTTGCATAAAGAAGCAAAAATATCCAGAGTGCCAACCTGGCTGAGTCGTTTTATGCTTTACCTGATGAGAACGTTCAGCTCATCAAAAACATATGGACCGGTTGAATTTATGATAACGGTCCTTACGATGGATGTGGTTGCCCCCTCGCAGGGCAGGGAGAATATGAACGATTTTTATGAATTGGAGGTCACACTAAAATGAAAACGATCATATTGGCAGTAGCGGGATATAACCTTGCTGAAACGGGCAGACATATTGAGATTGCCAGGGCCTGCAGGGACAAATTTAATATTGTCTTTCTCAGTTACGGTGGAGCTTATGAGCACTTAATTGAGGAGGAAGGCTTTGAACTTAAAAAGATGTCGCCCCGTCTTTCTGAAAAACAGCTTGCTCATGTGAGAAAGGCCCTCAGCGGAGAAACGTTGAATACCGTAGGCTATTTTACTGTTGAAGAAATGGAGCCGAGGATTGAAAACGAAATAAGGCTGTTTAAAGAAATCAATCCTGCCTGTGTGCTCACCGGGTGGTGTCAGAGCGTTTTGATCTCAGCAAGGGCGGCCGGCGTCCCTTTTGTCAATGTTCTTCATTCCACAAGTGTAACTGAATATTATGAAGCAGGGCTTCAGAGCTGGCCGGACCGGAACAATTTTCCTTTCTTGCGGTGGTTCTTTTCTGAAGAGAAGATGAACAGGTTCACAAGTAATCTGGTTCTCAAGATGAAGCTGCCTATTAAATCATTTAATAAACTGGCCGGAAAATACGGCCTTAAGAAATTTAACAATATCATCGAAGTCCTGGAGGGTGATCACACGCTGCTGGCCGACATTCCTGAATGGGTGGGACTGCCTCAGGTCCGTCCTAATATTCATTATATCGGGCCTCTTCCTTTCAGGATAGACAGCGAGATACCCCGGGAAATAGTTGAGATGCCGAAAGACATGCCAGTGGTATACTTTGCTATGGGGAGCTCGGGGAAGCCGGGGCTTATTGCAGATATCATTGAAGGATTCAGGGATAAGCCTTATCGTGTCATTGCTCCGGTTGAATCACATATAAAAGATATGAACATAAACATTCCGGATAATGTTATCGTCACCGGCTTTCTGCCCGCACATAAGGTTAACCCAATGGCGGATGTATCCGTTATCCACGGCGGCCAGAATACTGTCATGAATGCCTGTCTGTCGGGAACCCCCATTGTGGGAATA
>JBFKMY010000486.1:0-1533 GCA_041629615.1 Thermodesulfovibrionia bacterium
CGGGAGCATGTCCATTTCCTTTTCCAGGGCATGAAGCACCGGAAGAATATCTGAATCCGCCCTGAATATTTTTTTTATCTTATCTGAAAGAAGGCTGAATTCAAGAATACGCTCAATCTCTATGTCCCTGCCTTTTTCCTGTTTGTACCTTAAACATATGCGGAGGGTGCCTAATTCAGAATATATAAAATATGGCCGGAATATATTTCTCAGCTGGCTGTTCATCTGGGAATACATCCACGCTGATTCCTTGAGGACCCGCCTCCATATGCCCTCCGGACCGCGGCCGGTCATGAAATCCCGGTAATGCGTTGACATAAGATATTCGGCAATGTCGCCGTATGAGAGCACTTTGTCCCAGTCACGCATAAGCGTTAATCTCCTCCCGTGTATTCTGGACAGCAAATAATCGGTCGGATATCCTCTGTCTTCAATTTTCCGAAGGAGTTCCATGTTGTGATGCTTCCTCATAAACATCCCTGACTAAAGAAGGCAGCATTTCATCCCAGGCCCGCTCAAGTCTTTTTTCAAATGTATTTATGATATGAATCCTGCCGCTGTCTGCAGCAACTTCCATCCCTCCTGATATGTTCTCGTCAGAGACAATCTCTGACTCGGGGAAATATGTCCGCACCATGTCTGTATCTGCAGGATTGACCCTCACATAACTCCATGGAGCAGGGGGAAGCTCCCGGACCATGGCTGATAAGGCACTGTCATACCCCTCCCCTCTCAGGTCGTGAAGGCATTTCAGAGACAGGGCAAAGAGCCTGTCTGAAATGGTCTTTTCAGCCGAAAGCATAATTACCCGTGCTGTCTTATCTGCTGATGAAAGCAGATCTTCTTCCTGCGTCTTTGCCGAGCTGGCTTCCTGACGTCCACACTCTGCCCGCAGACGGTCGATTTTTCGGGCTGTATCCGCCCGTATCCCGGCTTCCTCCGCCTCTGTTTCATTCCTGACTGCCTGTACCTTCTCCTCTCCCTCTTTTCTCAGGGAGTCGATCAGTTCTTTGTACCCCACGGTTTTACACTCCGAAGAGAATCATGGCAGCCACGACAAAGCCGAGTATGACCATCGTTTCAGGAATGGCAATGAGAATAATGATGGTCGCGCTCAGTTCGGGTTTTTCCGCCAGCGTGCCTGCCCCTGCAGCGCCTATTCTCGACTGCGCCCATGCTGTTGCAAGTGCGGAAAGTCCTATGGCAAGGGCAGCGGCGAATGATATAAGTACTTTTTCCATATCCATACATCCCCTCCTTATTTAAGCGTTATGAATTTTCTCAATGCAATCACATCCCTATAAGAAAACGGGAGTTCTTCCTGAAAGGCTCGAATTTTCTCCCGCCCGCCTCAAGAAATTTACTGAAAAACTCAACATAGTGCAGCCTCAGCGAGTGGATTGTCGGAGAAAAAATGCCGATCACTATGTTCAGAAGATGAAGCAGGCCGGCAACAACGATTCCGATGATAATGTCTCCTGTCATGCCTGCAAGGCGGTTTGCTACATATGCCAGCAGTACAGATGTGAGCCC
>JBFKMY010000487.1:0-1523 GCA_041629615.1 Thermodesulfovibrionia bacterium
ATGACAGAAAGTTTCACAGAAAAAGTATTATTAAAAACAGCAGTAACAGCATACCTGAATCAGTTTCTCATGAGTTCTTTGAAATTATGTCCTGAAATCGTATCTATGAAAAATCCGGTACAGCACATATACAGGGGGATACTTTTTTAAGTACTTTTTTATTGCGAAACCCGGATTGGCTTTGTGCTTTTTCAGGAATTCTCTTTGATAATAGCAAGGGAAGTACAAAATTATGCACCCAGGAAAGATAGCAAACATGGATGACCAGACGCCTTGATGATAAAGCAGAGGAGAACGTGACAGGAAAGCTTAAGACGGCTGTCATAAGCGGTGCTGCGCGGGGCATTGGACGGGCCATAGCCCTTGAATTGGCGGGTGCAGGGGTAAACATAAGCTTTAATTATCTGAAGAGCAGCAGGGATGCCCTTGCACTTGAGAAGGAGATAGAAAAATCAGGTGTCAGGGCAAAGTCATATCAGGTTGACATTAAAGACTATGATGCTGTCAAGTCCTGGGTGGATGATACGAAGAAAACATTCGGAGGACTGGACATTATTGTCAATAATGCCGGCGTTATCAGAGACAAGGCCCTTGCGCTTATGGAGCGCGATGACTGGCGGGATGTTGTCAATACGAACCTGGAAGGGACGTTTAATCTCACCAGGGCCGCGATTATCGAGTTCATAAAACAAAAGGCGGGAGCTGTCATCAACATCACCTCTGTCAGCGGCATCACCGGTATGTCACGACAGACCAACTATGCTGCATCAAAGGCAGGAATAATCGGTTTCACAAAGTCCCTTGCGAGGGAAGTTGCGTCCTATAATATCCGGGTGAATGCCGTTGCCCCCGGTTTTATTGAGACTGATATGCTGAATGACTTAAAGGATGAGTATATAGAGCAGGTACTGAAACAGATACCGATGATGAAGTTTGGCAGGCCTGAAGACGTTGCCCGGATGGTCAGATTTCTGGCCAGTGAAGATGCAGGCTACATTACCGGTCAGACCTTTGTTGTCGATGGCGGACTGAGCATGGGATGAGGAAATGAAAGAAAGAAGAATTGTCATAACAGGGCTGGGAGTAATTGCGCCGAACGGAATAGGCAAGGAGGCCTTCTGGGGCGCCTTGAAAGAAGGGCGTTCCGGGATCAAGCCCGTCACGCGGTTTGACACCAGTGAGTTCAAGTGTAAGATGGCCGGGGAGATTCAGGACTTTTATCCTGAAGATTTTCTGGGGAAAAAGGGGCTGAGGGATCTTGAGCGGACTTCGAGGTTGTTGTGTTCTGCGGCAAAGATGGCAATTGATGATGCGGGTCTGAGGATAGATTATAAAAATACTGATGATATCGGGGTCTGTACGGGAACTACGCTGTCATCTCTATGGAATGTTGCTGAATTTGATAAAGGGGCGCTGCAAGATGGCCCCCGCTTTACCGATGCTTCTCTATTCCCTGGTATGGTAATGAATGCTGCTTCAAGTCAGGTTTCAATTCGGTTTAATATTCAGGGATTTAACACTAC
>JBFKMY010000488.1:0-1514 GCA_041629615.1 Thermodesulfovibrionia bacterium
CGCGCAAGGACGGATGCCGCAGTGCCGGATTTCGCCCTCCGGAACCGCGTGCGCAACTTCCAACGAACTGGAATAATTAAACAATCGGCCGAAAGCCAATTCCTGCGGCACGCGCTGCCCCGGTCTGCTGTGGCGAAACTCAGCTCAGAAACGCGCAGACAGCTGCTATCGCGTTGCTGGGGGCAGTCGGCCCTGCATTGTCAAACTGCCTGTCCTTCATAAACAGGTGTATCCACATAATAGCACGCTTAAAGTAATTCCTTACAGCCTCCTCAAAGTTATTCACAAACTGATGTTTCACAAGCATTTTCGGGTTTAATGCGATACGGTCAATCCTGTTAATCCTGCGCGCAAGTTCGAAGTCCTCCACGTCAGCACCTTTATATGATTCGTCATAGCCTCCTGCCTTTTCGAAAAGGTCTTTTTTGACTGCACCGCATCTCGGTGCAAAAACGCTCAGGTTACTGTCCAGTGCGTCCAGCAGGTGAATATATTCAAACATGGCCATATATTTCGGCACAAACCCTTTATTTAATGGTTCTGTCGCACAAATCCCGATAACGCAGTTTGCCGCATGATTGTTTTTAAAATATTTTTTTACTTCTTTTATCGTACCCTCTAACACAACCACATCCGAATCGAGAAAAAAAATGATATCACCTTTTGCTTCTTTTACCCCCCTGTTCCTCGCCCTCGCCGGTCCGCCGTTTTTCTCCATCGGAATGACCCGCACAGGATATTTCCGTGCCAGTTCCACGGTATTGTCCGTTGAACAGTCATCAACAATAATAACTTCCATATCGTCTGTTGCCTGCTTGAAAATGGATTCCAGAAGACCGGGCATGAATTTCGATGCGTTATATGTTGGAATGACAATTGAAATCATATCTTAAAAGTATATAAGGTATAGTGAGTTAAAATCAATTTATTCATCCACCTTTGAGGAGATAAATCACTTTAAATCAATACCTTGCAATATTATCGTCCCAGGGGCAATAAATCTTTAGCCATTCCCTTATGTATACGGCATGCATCCCTGTGAATGAGGTACGTGTGCGTACCTTAAAGAGGTTTGAGGTAATGTTTATTATTTGATATCAAGGCTATGCGGTTACGTGAGAGAGCACTAAAACTGGATCCTCTTTCTCTGCACCGAAAACCGGTTCCCAATGGCCTGGGCCCTCTTGAGCACTTGCGCCTGCATCTGTACCCAGTTCAGCAGGCTCTGGACCAATTCAGAAGCTGAGTCAGATACCTTCACGCCCAACCGGAAGGAATCCCCTTCTCCTTCCTCCTTCACAATTGCTGTAACGGTCCCCTGCACCACGGTCTCGCCTTCAAAATAGAAAGGTGGGTCTGACCACTCAATGGAGACCTCCGAGCCCGGCTGCACTTCTTCGCTCACAATAACACCAAGCCCGCCGAATGAAACATCAGAGATCCGCCCTTCCAGTTCAACTGTGGGAGCATTCAGTGTTTTCAGTTTTACATCCATCTCTACCGGGACCCGTTGA
>JBFKMY010000489.1:0-1511 GCA_041629615.1 Thermodesulfovibrionia bacterium
GAAAAGACAGGGTAGGCGTGTATATAATTTGTTGTGCCGTCAAGGGGGTCTATTATCCAGCGGTATTCCCCGGTATCACGGTCCTTGACCGATTCCTCGGCAAGGAAATGGTGATCAGGATAATTCTCTTTGATAGTCTTTATGATGAGCTGTTCTGATTCTTTATCAACGCGGGTGACAAAATCTGACGCCTGCTTTATGTCAATATCCTCATTTGATATCCTGCCAAGGTTCTCAAGAATATACTCTCCTGCAAGCATTGCTGCCCTGAATGCAGTGCCGAGAAAATCATTTTTGTCATTATTCAACGCACGGTACCCCAAACTATCAAATGACGGTCGCTGATAACTTCAACACTGAAATAATCGAGATGAGCTTTTTTTAATTGATTTCTTATTTCATCTTCCCTGTATGCAGCGAGCAGGGAATTATGGAAATCCCTCTGCAGCAGCGGCGAGGCATCTCCTGCATGGATGTGTACAAGTTCGCGCGCTTTATCCGTGCTGTCCGGGCGCGTCAAGTCCATAATGAATACCGGAGATCCCTGCCGGGAACACTTTATTATTATGTCCCATAGCATCATAGGGTCGTTTAAATGATGCAGGAGGCTGTTCGAGATGACCGCATCATATTCTCCCAATGACAAAACATCATGGGGCAAAAGACATTTATACAGTTTTATACGATGGTGAACCCTGTTTTGTTCCACATCCCGCAGTCCAATATCTAACATGGCCTGTGCACCGTCGATCCCTGTAATGTATATATCCGGCAGAGCCCGGGCAAAACGGATGACCACATCGGCTGTTCCACAGCCAAGATCAATCACTTTTCCCCGGGTAAATTCGGGGAAGCGTGATCTGAAATGCGCAACAAAGGCGTCATGGGCCTCTGAAAAATCGGTCTCAGCATAGGCCCTGGCCTGAGCGGTGTCATTCATCAATTCGGGCTCCGGAACGCGTTTCATCCCATGAACATAGTTCGTTATTCAGACTGGTTATTCTTTCCCTTTGCCAAAGGGATTAACAGACAGCTCACCCATGCGTTTCTTCCTGCCACTGAGACTGTATATCATAGGTCCCGTGCCGTCTGAAATTCCTCTTTATGTGATGAAGATCATCACCAACAAGATTTTCAAGGGAATATTCTCCCATTTTTTCTTCATTCTGAAGATAGTACAGATACCCTATGTCTTCCGGGGCAAACCCGATCAGGCGGGCACCTATGCCATCTGCCTTGACAGGATCAGCCGAGGCAATAGCGGTTTTCATCACTACTGCCGAACCGTCCACAGGGCCGTCGCCTTCCATGCATACAAAACCGTCAAGGACGACAAGGTCCGGCCAGGTCCTCTTCGCAAATTCCACGATATTTCGGTGGATCATTTTTACACTTTTACGATATGTGGGATACTGCCTGAACAGGAAGTTTATCAGCCCGTTGGGGAGGATTCTCCGCGCCCGTGACACAGTTCCCGGAGGCAATCTGTCCAGGAAGGTCTTCGGCGCATC